>NZ_JBEPBF010000003.1:97108-208849 GCF_040298985.1 Streptomyces sp. NPDC001093
CGGGGTCTCCGCGTTGTGGGAGTCTGTGGGGGGGGGGCCCCGCGGCGGCGCGACCCGCACGACCGTCGGCTCACACGGCTCCCGTCATGACGTGCCGAGCGGCTCGGTCCAGGGGTGCTGCCAGTCGCCGGGGTCCACGGCGCGGCCATGGTCCGTGCGCCATGACGTGAGGTCGACGGGGGCGGGCCGTGGGGCGTCGGTGGGGTCGTCGGCGAGTGCGACGGTCCACAGCGGAACCAGGCGCGCACCGCGCTTGACCTTGGCGGCATAGGCACCGATGCCCAGGTGGAGGGCGGTCAGACCGCGCTCGCTCAGGTAATCGACAGGAAGGTAGTAGCAGAGCCCGTAGTACTCGTAGGCGTCCCGCAGCGCGGCGTAGTCGAAGCCGACGGCGCGGGCGTAGAGCGTGCCGCGCCACTCGTACATCACGGCGGCGCCGACCAGCCGGCCGCCGCTGCGGGCGGTGAACACCACGGACCGGTCGTCAAGACAGGCGGCTTGGTCGGCGAAGGCGCGGTGGATCTCCTCGGCGGTGGTCGCGTGGCCGTACTTCGCCTGGAGGTTGGCCAGCAAAGGGGCGACCTCGTCCAGGCACTCGCTCAGCCGCTGTCGGCCCAGCTCGTAGCCGGCCGCCAGGAACCGGGCGTACTCGCCCTTGAGGCTGATCCGGCGGCGGCTGACCAGGCCGTCGCAGTACTCCGCGAAGCTCAGCCCCCCGGTGTGCAGGGTGGCGTCGCCGCAGTCGAAGTCGACGGCGGCCCCGCGCCGGTGCAGGGCCGCCGCCGTGCGGTTGGTGGCGAACAGGAACAGCGAGCCCGTGCGGGACGGGGGGTTGAGTTCCCTGCGGGCGTCGAGCAGCAGGTCGAGGACGGCGTCCTCGTACTCCGCCGCCCGCGGGATCCCGCAGCTGTAACCGCGGTGCGACCCCGCGACCCCCCAGTCTCCGCCGGCGCCCATCTGCTCCAGCCGCGGCCGCAGCGCGTAGAACTTGTTGTGCTCCCGCTCGACCTCGTACAGCGGCAGCCCGCCGACCAGCCGGTCGCCGGCGTACGCGAGGAGGTACGTCACCGCGGCACCGCTCTCGCGTTCCACCGAGCGCAGCCAGCCATGGGACATGTAGAAGCCCTCGGGTTCGGCGAGGGCATCCCAGTCCTCGGGTGCAACCTTGTCCAAAGTGGTCACGGTTTCCAGCCGCAGAACGGTCGGGGTGTGGTCCATCGCGTCTTCCGCCTCGGATGTGCACGGGGTCGATCGGGAGGAACGGCAGGCGGCCGGGCTTCCGGACCGCCCGCCGTCTACAGGTGCGCGCGCACCGCGTCCACCAGGGTGCGGGCGGCCCGGATCACGTCCTCACCGGACCGGGCCAGCGCCAGCCGGACCTGGCGCACGCCGTCACCCGGCCGGTCCCAGTGGAAGGGGCCGCACGGCAGAATGTGGGTGCCGCGCTGCACCAGCTCCTCGTAGAGCGCGACGGCGTCCGGCCCGTCGTCGGGAAGCGTCACCCGGGCCACACTGATCCGGGCGTCCGGGTCGGTGAGTGTCACCGGGCCGCCGTCGAGGACCTCGGTCAGCGCACGCCGGTTGCGGGCGATCAGCCCGTGCAGGTCCGCGTAGCCGCCCCGCTCGGCGTCCTGGGCGAACTTGGTGAGCATCAGCAGCACCAGCGGCGACACCGACAGCAGCACGTCGCTGAAGTACTCCAGCAGCGGCAGGTCGGTGTTCTCGCCCCAGGCCAGGAAGCCGGCCTTCAGCTCCAGGGTGGGCCACAGCTTGCCGGTGTCCTCGATGACCACCCACTCGGCGCCGGAGTCCCGCAGGATCGCATAGGTGTCGTACTGCGCCCGGGTGTCCTGCGCGCGGAAGCAGGTGTCCATGGCCAGCACCCGGTTCGTGCGGGCGCAGAACGCGGCGAGCCGGCGCAGTCCGTCCTCGGCCAGGACCCACCCCGTCGGATTGTTCGGCGTGGTGACGAACACCGCGCCCACCTCGTCCGGCAGGTCGGGCTCCCCGCGGTCCAGCTCAGCCTCGGGCAGCGGCAGCAGCGTCAGGCCGCGCCCCTTGAGCAGATCCGGGATGTTGTCGAAGGTCGGGTGCACCAGGGCGACGGTGCCCGTCCGGTGCGCGAGCGCGCGCGCGGTGATGTCCATCGCCACGGACGACGAGTAGCAGCTGACCAACCGGCCGGTGCCGATGGGCGCCTGCCGCTGGCCGATGCCGTGCAGAAAGGCCTGCTGCGCCTCGGCCTCGATCTCCTCGAAGACTCGCTTCTCAGCCTCGTCGAAGAGGTCCGGCAGGCTGTCCACGATGGCGCGCTGCGACTCGGTCAGCGGCATCCGGGGATGCCCGTCCGACACGTTCAGCCCGCCGACGAGTGCGTCGGTCTCCATGGAGGTCAGATTCCGCCGGCCGGACTCATGGCCGACCGCGGCTTCTCCGGACACATCGGATATGAAGGTCATCAGGTTTCCTCCCCCGTCTCGGTCGCCCGCGCGTGCCTGGAGCGCAGCGCGACCTGTCCCAGCAGTTCGAACGCGACCACGGACGCGGCGTGGCTGGTGATGTCCGCGTGGTCGTACGGCGGCGCAACCTCGACGATGTCCAGGCTGCGGTAGTTCAGCGGCCCCAGCGCCCTGAGGTACTGGAGGGTCTGGTACGAGGTCGGCCCGCCCACTTCCGGGGTGCCGGTGCCCGGTGCGTACGCCGGGTCGATGAAGTCGATGTCGAACGACACCATGACGGGGCGCTCGCCCACCCGTTCGCGCACCCTGCGGCCGAACTCCTGCGGCGAGGTCACGGCCAGCTCGTCCCACCCGATGACCTCGTAGCCGAGCGCCTTGCCCGAGTCGACGTCGTCGGGGTGGACGGAGCCGCGCATACCGACCTGGATGCTGTGGTGGGGGTCGACCACGCCCTCCTCCACACCGCGGCGGAACATCGTGCCGTGGAAGTGCTTGACGCCGTAGTAGTCGTCGAGGACGTCCCCGTGCGCGTCGAAGTGGATCACGCTCACCGGCCCGAGCGTGCGGGCCATGGCCCGCATCTCCGCCATCACCAGGCTGTGGTCGCCGCCCAGCAGCAGCGGCACGATGCCCCGCTCGTACAGCGGTGCCAGGAACGCCTCGAGCCGTTCCAGGGTCAGCTCGTGGTAGCCGGGGACCACGGGCGCGTCGCCCGCGTCGACCATCGACAGGGTCCTGGTGACGTCCACGCCCGTCGCCGGGTTGTGGTCGCGCAGCAGGATGCTGGCAGCGCGGATCGCCTCGGGCCCGAAACGGGCCCCGGAGCGATAGGAGACCGCCGAGTCGGTGGGGACGCCGACGACAGCCACGTCGACCCGGCCCTCGGCGGTCAGTGGGTCGTCCACCCAGGGCAGCCGCATGAAGGTGCGCGGGCCGGACGCGATCCGCGGTTTGGTCATGCTGTCCCGCGGCCGGTAGTGCTCACTCACGCGGAGGCCTTCCGCAGGAGCCAGCCGACGCAGAACCCGGTGGAGTCCATGGCGGGGTCGGTGGTGTCGAAGGCGTCGACGCGCAGCCCGCACTCGGCGAACAGCTTCTCCCACCACTGCCTGGTCTCCAGGCGCTGGCTGGTGAAGGGGTGCATCAGCAGATAGGCGTTGTAGTACGCCTGCGCCAGCGGCTGGGACATCGCCTGGCGATCGGAGGACTTCAGGTCGATGTCGATGATGGCCAGGGTCAGCTCGGGCGACTCGGTGAAGAGCTTGGTGAGCATACGGCGGACGCCCTCCTCGCCCTCCTGCCCCAGCACTTCGTGGATCACGAAGGCGAGGACGGCGAGGTCGGGCTTGTCCTGCGTGTTCTCGATCCACTGCACCGCGTCGACCTGCTCGATCGTCACCCGGTCCGCCGTGGGCTGGCCGGCCACCCAGGCCCGCGCGGCGGCGGCGCCGTCGGCATCGGGCTCGATGCCGACGGCCGTCATCTCCGGGTAGTCGGCGCACAGTTCGGTCAGGTAGACGCCGCTGCCGCAGCCGAGGTCCACCAGCCGCCGGTAGGTACGCCCGTCCTCGGCGAGCAGGTTGCGCAGCAGCGGGATGGAGTCGTGCATGCTGATGCCGCAGCTGCCGCTGCCGACGTAGCCGCCTCGCCGCGGGGCCGGACCGGTGCCCTCGGCCAGGTGGTCGCCGAGCGCCAGGAACGTCTGTCCATAGCCGCCGACCATCATCTCGTACCAGGGGCGCGCCTCCTCGTAGGCGCGGGCGAGGTCGGTGAGGGTGAGCACGCCGTCCACGGAGCGGTCGAGCAGACCGGCGGCGACCCAGTAGTCGGCCATGGCGGTCAGCCGCGCGCGGTCGAGCCCCTTGGCGCCGACCAGGGCGTCGACGGTGGTGCCGGCGGCGAAGTCGCCCTGGAGGCCGGACTGCTGCAGCGTGAAGATCATGGTGCTGAGGACGTAGCCCCGGAACGGCTCCAGGGCACGTACGAGGCGGGACTCGCGAATGGGCATGGCAGATCCAATCGATGTCGATGCGTGCGTGGACGGCGCCGGGTGCCCGGCGCCGGAACTCATCCGTCGAGGCCGTCCAGAACAGGGCTCTCGACGGGGCGGCCGGCTGTGAACAGGTCGTAGAACTTGGCCTGGAACGCCTCGGGCGGGCCGAGGAAGAGCCGTTCGTAGAGCACCTGGCGGGTGCCGAAGCGGTTCATGGTCAGGTCGGCGGCGGCTCGCAGCAGACGGCCGTGCGCCAGGCCGTCGACGCCGGATCCGGCGAAGTACGTCTGCATGAAGGCGTGGCTGGCCGCGTCGGGGTCCTCGTCGGCGGTGACGGGGTGCATCACCAGCCCGCTGCTGGCGATCGCCTGGAGCAGCTCGACCGCGCGGGGGTAGAGCCGGGCGTTCAGCATCCCGGACGCCGCGAGGGGCACGGAGTCGCAGACGTGGTGGCCGAACTCGTCGGGCCGGGCGCCGGTCTCCGCGGAGACGACGAGCCCGCGCAGCGTCTCGACGATGCCTGCCAGCTCGCCCAGTTGCTGCCGGACGACCGGCTGCCGGTCGCGCCCGCTGACCCTCGCGCACCGGGCGGCCAGCTCGAACACCGTTTCCGCCTTCACCCAGGCGCGGACCGCGGACTGGTGCCAGGCGTACGACGTCATGCCGGTACCGGGGCGCAGATTGTTGGCGGCGGCCACGTCCCCGTGGACGAAGACGCGGTCCCAGGGGACGAGCACGTCGTCGAAGTGGCAGACCGCGTCCAGCTCGTCGAAGCGGCTCGCGAGCGGCCCGTCCCCGGCCGGGGAGGAGGCGTACGAGGGCCGGGAGTACAGGGTGAGTCCCGGCGTGGCGACGGGGATGGCGAAGCACAGGGCCTGGTCGGCTTCGGACTCGCCGAGCGGGCGGAACGGGTAGATCACCAGGTCGTCCGCGAAGGGGGAGAGAGTGGCCAGCATCTTGGCGCCGCGCACCACCACTCCGTCCTCGGTGGTGCGTATCGCGCGCAGCGCCTGCACCTCGCCCCCCGGGCCGGGGCCCAGATGGCGGTCGGCGGGAGGGTCGCTGATGGCGTGCGTCAGCACGAGATTCGAGGCGCGTGCCTGCTGCCAGTAGGCCCGTACGTTCTCCGCGTACGGCCCGAAGTGGTCCGCAGCGCCGGCCCAGGCCGTGAGGACCGTGGCGACGAAGTCGGGGCTGCGTCCCATCAGTCCGCCGCTCAGCCGGGCGATGCGAGCGAAGGCTCGGCCCCGCTCGCGCACCTCCTCGGCGGAGCGGGCCAGGGAGTAGGCGAGGGGGCGCCCGTCCGCCCCGGTCAGCCCGCCGTCCGGGCGGTGCTCGTCGAGCAGGTCCGCGAGGAAACCGGCCATGCCCTCCGTCATCGGGTCGTGGGCCAGGTCGGCGACCGGGTGGCCCGCGAGGTACACCCGCCTGCCGTCGGCCAGACCGACCAGGTACGACTTGCCGGTCCGGGTTCCGTCCGGCGGTAAGGTGCTTGTGGCCATGCGTTCTCCAAGCTCCGGGCTGGTGATCGGAAAGTGGCGTCGCCAGGCGCCGCGGGTCAGGCGTCGCACCACGCGGCGGCGGCCGCGGTCCGCACGTCGGCGGCCAGGATGTCCGGGTCGGTGTGCCACAGCAGCACCGAGACACCGAGCGCTCCCGACGCGCCCGTGTGGGTCTGCCGGGCGGCCTGCCGGACGTGCACGAGCCGCTCGCTCGTGGTCTCGGGCGTGTGCCGGTACCGCTCGCCCGGCATGACGGGGATCCACACCCAGGCGGCCTGCGTGCCCGTCGGGCGGGGCTCCGGGACGGGAAGGCCGGCCTGCAGGGCGAGGTTGACCTCCTCCAGGTTCAGTCCCGCGTGCAGCCGGGCCAGTTCGGAGACCAGGGCGCCGGGTGCGCGTCCGGCGACCTCCACGACGACGAGCTCGTCGTCGCGGGTGACGGCGAACTCCGTGTGCACGACGAACGCCCCCTCGCCGCCGAGCGCGGCGACCACGTCGCGGTTCAGCTCGTGGGCGCGGAGGGCGAGTTCGCTGTCGTGCGGGACGGTCCAGCCGCCGAGCCGGCGGCCGGAGGGCAGGTCGAGCAGCGGGCCGAGATAGGTGCCGGTCTGAACCGGGGTGGGCACGCCGTCGCGGACCACACTGTTGACGTGGTGGAAGGTGCCGTCGAGGTACTCCTCGATCTGCCATCCTGGTTCGCCTGCGTGCCCGGCGAACCAGGCCCGCAACTCCGACTCCGTGTGGAGGATGCCGACGCCACGGGAGTTGGCCTCCCGCCGGGGCTTCGCCACAGCCGGCAGGCCGATGCGCGCGGTGACGAGCGCGGTGCCGGTCTCCGGGTCCGGTACCCCGTCGGTGAGGGCCAGGAAGCGCGGCACCCGCACGCCGGCCGCCGCGAGGCGCTCCTTCATCAGGACCTTGTCGATGTAGTGCGCGGGCCGGGCCGGGTGCCGGGCGGGCAGGCCGAACTCGGCACGCAGCTCGGCGCAGGCGATGAGGCTGTACTCGTCGTTGGTGACGATCTGCACCGGCCGGTCCGCGGCCAGGGACCGGATCGCCGCGGCCCACTCGCCGCGCGGCGCGTGGTGGACGGCCGGGACCTGGCCCGGCACGTCCTCGCGCGTCACGGCGTCGGCCTCGGCGTCGGTGAGGACGACCGTGTCCCAGTGCGCCGGGTCGAAGGTGGCCGTCGGGTCGGTGGTGAGTGGCTGTCGGGAGTGCAGGATCACCGCCAGCGGGCGCGGGGGGACCGCTTCCGTCGGGCGGCCGGTGTGGGAGTTCGTCATGATCGGCCTGTCGTGTGGGCGCCGTGGAGGGTGGTGGGGGGTGTGGAGCTTGTCATGATCGGTCCGCCGTGAGGGTGCCGAGGACGGCGGCCCGGGCGTGCGTGTCCCTGGTCGGCGGTACGACGCCGGGGACAGGTGTGCCGGGGTGGGCCAGCGCGTGCCGGACAGCGGCGAAGTCGTCGGCGAAGGCGCAGTCGCTGTCGCGGCTGCGCCACGCCACGTGCGGCGAGAGCCGGACGGTGGGCAGCCGGCGCAGTGGGTGCCCGGCCGGCAGCGGTTCCGGGTCGGTGACGTCCAGGGTGGCGAACAGCCGCCCTGCCGCACACAGTTCGGTGAGCGCGTCCTGGTCGACGATGGCCGCGCGGGAGATGTTGACCAGGTGCAGGCCCGGGCGGGCCCGGCCGAGCGCGGCCCGGTCGAACAGGTGACGTGTGTCGGTGGTCAGCGGCAGTGCCAGCACCAGGTGGTCGGCGTCCAGGGCCCGGCCGAGGTCGGAGGTCTGCGCGATACGGGAGCCCGGCTCGGGGGCCGGCCGCCGCCGCAGCACGGTCACGGAGGCACCGAGGGCGTCGAAGACGGCGGCCAGGCGCTGTCCCACGGCCCCCCACCCGGCGACGCTGACCTCCGCGCCCCACAGCCCGACCCCGCCTCCGGTGCTCGCCCCGGCGGGGACCGGAGGAGCGTCCGGGGCCGGTACCGAGCGGGTGTCCCGCTCCTGCCAAGGTGCCCCGCGCCGCCACTCGTGGGTCAGCACGGCGTGCAGGGCGTACTCGGTGAGCGGAGCGGCGTAGCAGCGCCAGCTGCGGGTGAGCAGGGTGTCGGCCGACCAGGAGGCGAGGTCGATGAAGTCGGCGCCGGCCGAGGTCAGATGGACCCAGGACCACCCGGCGGACCGCAGAATCAACTCGCGTTGCGCGGCGGGCAGTTCATGCGGGGCCATCAGCAGGATCCCGCCGTGCTCCGGCGCCTCCTGCCAGGGGCGGAGTTCGGCCGAGGAGCCGAAAGCCTCTCGGATCCGCGGAAGGGAAAGACGCAGGAGTTCCTCGGTGAGTGCCGCGTAGACCACCGGCCCGACGGTGCTTGCAGGCGTGCGGTCGCCGTCGATGATTCCCCCTAAGACTATGGGCCGCCCAGACAACACGAGTTTTCCCGGCCGATATTCCTTGGGGAGTTAAGCATCCTCGTTCGACCGAGGCAAGCAATAAATTCGGTGGCGATTCGCGCGGACCTGTGTATTACCTGGCACCAGCTGTTGGCATTTCGGGCAATTGGTGCATGTCGGGGTCGTGTGACCTGGCTCACTGTGGCATGTGGTTGTCACCCGGTTAATATGACGTTCTGTCGGGGGGCGGTACTCCTTTTCTCTGCGCTCAGTTTCCCTCTGGCGAGGCGGAATCCTCGACGGGTTCCTTGCAATGAACCATGGCGAGCGGAAGGGGGATGCGCCTTGTCGGTCACGGTCAAGGTGCGTGCCGTGCCGTCCCTGACGGATGTCGCGGCGGCAGAGTGGGACGCCCTCGCCGCGATCGGGGGGCTGTACGCGTCGCACGCGTGGCTCGACTCGGTCGAGCGAGAGCCCGGAGCCGGTGTCGAGTACCTCCTTGCCCGCCGGCGGGACCGACTTGTCGGCGCCCTCCCGGTGTATGACGTGGAGGTGGAGCACAACCCGTTCTACGCGCGCCAACGCCATCTCGACCTGCTTGGCATGGGCGGCAGTTGGACGCTGGCGGGCGCCCGGCGCGGCTACCGGTTCGAACTGCCCGCCGAGACGGACGCGGAGGTGGACGGGCTCCTGGCGGCGGCGCTGGAGCGGGCCGAGGCCCGGGGCGAGCGCGGCTGCCTGTTCCCCTTCGTGACCACCCGCACCGCCCGGCTGCTGTGGGAACGCGGCGCGGCGGTCGCCCTGGACGGCGCCGAGGCCGCGGTGGTGACCGACGGCGCCTCCTTCGAGGGATATCTGCGGAATCTCAGCAGTAAGCGGAGAGTTGCCGTCAGGCACGAGTTCTCCACGTTCCGGTCAGCCGGGTATGAGCTGGGCCTGGAAAAACTGGAGGACTGCTACGAGGAGGCCGCGCCGCTACTTGGGCAACTCCAGCGGAAATACGGACATGAGGCGCGTGACGAAGGAATGAGAGATTATCTCGCCGGCCAGGTCGAAATGCTCGGCAGATATTCCAGAGTCTTTACCGCGCGCCGCTCCGGCCGACTGGTCGGCTTCTCCCTGATGTACGAATTCGGCGAGGTGCTGTACGCGCGAGCGGTCGGGTTCGACTACACACAGACCGAAAAAGCCTTCGAATATTATGCGCTCTGCTATTACCTGCCCATCGAATACATGCACCAGCAGGGGCTGAGAGTGCTCCACCTCGGCATGGAGACATACCAGGCGAAGGTGGCACGCGGCGCCCACCTCAGCCCGCTGTGGTCGGTCGCGCTGCCGCTCGCGTCCTCGCCGCGCGCCGAGACGTCCCCGGTGGACACCTCCGAGTGGCTGCGCCGGTTCGGCCGACGGGCCCTGCCTGACGCGGAGTGGCAGCAGCCTTGGACCGCCGCCTGGGAGCCGTCCGATGCCGGTGTGCCGGGCGCGCGGGAGGGAGCGAGGTGACCCCGCCCGCCCTGGTGGTGGACGGCGTGGGCCGTGACTACGTCGACAAGAGGAAGGTCGTCACCGCCCTGTCGGAGGTGTCCTTCACGGTCGGCCGCGGTGAGATCGTCGGACTGCTGGGCGTCAACGGCGCCGGCAAGACCACGCTGCTGCGCATCATCGCCACCCTGCTGACCGCGACCCGAGGCCGGGTCCTGGTCGACGGCATCGACGTGGCGTCGGACTCCAGAGCGGTCCGCACCCGCCTGTCCGTGGTCTTCGGCGGCGACCGCGGGCTCTACCCGAGGCTGTCCGCCCTCGACAACGCCATGCTGTTCGGCTCCCTGTCAGGCCTGCCGACCAAGTCCCTCGCCGCCACCGCGCGCGACGCGCTCGCCTCCGTGGGGCTGCTCGACGTGGCGGAGCGCTCCGTCGGCACGTTCAGCAAGGGCATGAAGCAGCGGCTCCACCTCGCGGTCGGCCTCATGGCCCGCCCGGCGCTGATGATGCTCGACGAGCCCACCGTGGGCCTGGATCCCTTGGAGACCGAACGGCTGCGCTCGGTCGTGGCCAAGCTGCCCGACGAGGGCGTCGGCGTCCTGCTCACGAGTCACAACCTGCAGGACATCGAACGGCTGGCCTCCCGCGTGGTGATCCTCCGCGACGGGCGCGTCAGCCACGACCTGCCGCTCACCGACCTGCTGGAGCAGAGCGGCGGCGCGACCACGGTCGCGGTCCTGTCCGACAGCCCCTGCCCGGTCGGGGCGGACGCGGACGGCGGCTTCGGCATCCAGGTGCTGTCCAGTGAACGCGCGTCCAACGAGGCCCTGTGGCGCACCGAGTTCGAGGTCGCCGAGTGGACCGCCGAGTCCCTGCGGGAGCTGTCCCGCCGGTGGCCCTCGGGCGCCATCAGGGACGTACGCGTCCAGCCCGTCGGGCTGGAGCAGGTGTTCAACCGCCTCGCGGGCCTGCGCACCGGGGAGGCCGGATGACGACCCTCGGAAGCCCGCACAAGGGGCCCGCGCCGCGGGCCGGCGGCGGACCGCGTGCCCACCTGTCGGTGCTGCGGCACACCATGATCTTCCAGCTCAGGCAGCAGCACATCCTCAGCGCCGTGATCCCCGGCTGCGTGGTGCCGGCGGCACTGTGCCTGGCCACGCTGCTCGCCCGCGGCCCGCAGTCCTTGCTGACACCCCGGCAGATCCAGCTCGGCTGCGGCGTGCTCGCGCTGTGGAGCTGCGCCATCTGGCAGACCGGCCTGATCCTGCGGGAGGAACTGGCGCAGGGCACCTTGCCAGGCATCCTCACCCGACGGGCCGGCCTCGGAGTGGTGCTGTTCGGCAAGACGATCGGCACAGCCCTGCGCTGCGCCCTGCTGATCACGCTGACCATCGGCTGCGTCGGCCTGCTCACCGGCGAGCCGCTGCGCATCGCGCACGTGGGCGCCTTCACGCTGGCCGCTCTCGCCACGTTCGGCTCGGCCCTGGTACTGGGCGCGCTGCTCAGCTGCCTGTTCCTGCTGACGCCCGCCGCCATGCGGATCGCCGAGGCGCTGGTCTACCCGATGTCCCTGCTCGGCGGCATGATCGTCCCGATCGAGCTGCTGCCCGGCTGGCTGCGCCACGTACCCGACGTGATCTCGCTGCGCTGGGCCACCGAACTGCTCACCGCCGCCGCGGAGGGCCGCACGCAGAGCGTCACGGCGTGGGTCTGCCTGTGCGCCACCACGGGCGGCTACGCGCTGCTGGCCCGCTGGGCGTTTCACACGGTGCTGCACCGCGCGAGAGAGCGAGGCACCCTTGCGCTCGCCTGAACGCCTGCGCGGGCTGACGGTCGTCGCCGGGGCTGCCCGCCGCGACTACCTCGCCGTGTACGGGGTGAAAACCCTCATCGGCTCCACCGTGCCCCGATCCGTACTGCAGCCCCTGTTCCTCGCCTACCTCGGATACCTCGCGGGCGGCTTGGAAGGACGGCGGTTCGCGATCGTCGGGGCCTGTGTGCACGTGCTGTCGCTCGCCACGGTCGTCAAGGCGGCCGACAGCATGACCGAGGACCTGACCGCCGGCACCCTGTACCGAGTGCGCACGAGCCGGCCCGGGTTGCCCCTCGTGCAGCTGACCCGGTGCTGGATCTACCTCGTGGAGGCGGTGGCCTCGGCGCTGGTGGCGGTCGTGGGCGTGTGCGCCTACTTCGGGGAGTGGCAGCTGATGGGCGCGCTGCTCCAGGGCTCCGGGTTGTTCGTGCTCACCGCGCTGAGCGCCACCGCGTTCGGCCTCGCCGTCGCGGCGGTGGCTGCCCTGCACCCGGCCTCGGCCGTGCTGACCAACTTCGCGGTGTACGCCCTGCTCGTGCTGTGCGGCATCATCGCGCCGGCCGATCGGCTGGCCGCGCCCGTGCGGTGGGTGTCGCAGCTGCTGCCCCTGACGCACGGCGCCCAGTCGCTGCGGGCCCTGGCCGACGGCCGGCCCTGGGCGTCACAGGCCAGCCTGGAGGCCCTGGTCGGCGCCGCCTGGCTGGCCGCCGGACTGGTACTGCTGCGCCGCAACGACCGCCGGGCGCGCCAGTTCGCCACGGATGGCAGCTGACTCCGGAATCCCAGCCCCCAGCCGACTGGAACTCCACCAACTCTCCCACGCCTCACTGCACCGGAAGGGAATGCGCATGGACGGCTCGACGGCCGACGTCAGCGGTGCGATCCTGCGAGGACCGGACCGGGACCGCCCGGCACCCTTCGGCGTGCCCGGACTCGTCCGGGCCGTCTCCACCGCCACGCCGGACGCCGTCGCGCTCGTCGACGACGCGGGGACGGTCACCTACGCCGAACTGGAGACCGCCTCCGACGCGGTCGCCCGCCTCCTCGCCGACGCCGACGGCCGGCCCGGTGACGTGGTGGCCGTCTGCGTGCCGCGCGGGCGTGCCCTGGTGTTCGCCCTGCTCGGCGCGCTGAAGGCCGGCCTGCCCTATCTGCCACTGGCCCCCGAGGACCCGCACGAGCGGCGCCTGGGGATCTTACGCCGCTCCGGAGCCGCGCTCGCGCTGGTCACCGGCGAGACCGCGGAGAGCCTGGACGGCCGGGAGGACGGCACCACCCGGGTGCTGCGCCTGGACGCACACCCCGCTTCCGGCGCCACCGCACCGCCGGAATGGGCGCCGCTGACCCGCGTCGCCGACGACCACCCGGCCTACGTGCTGTTCACCTCGGGCTCCACCGGTGATCCCAAGGGCGTCGTCGTACCCTCCCTGGCCCTGTGCAACCGGCTGCTGTGGATGTGCGACACCTACGGCTTCGGACCCGCGGACCGCATCCTGCAGAAGACGCCCGCCACCTTCGACGTCTCCGGGTGGGAGTTGCTCGGCCCGCTCGTCTCCGGCGCCACCGAGGTGCTCATGCCGCCGGGCGCGCACCGTGATCCCGGCGAGGTCGTGGACTGGGTGACCCGCCACCGAGTGACGGTCTGTCACTTCGTGCCGTCGATGCTGGAGGAATTCCTGCGCTGGCCCGGCGCCGACCGGTGCGCCTCGCTGCGCGCGGTCGTGTGCAGTGGCGAGGCCCTGGCCCCGGGCCTCGTACGGCGGTTCCGGTCCGTCCTCGACGCGGACCTGCACAACCTGTACGGGCCGACCGAGGCGGCCATCGACGTCACGGCCTGGGAGTGCCCCCGGCGCACTGACGACCTGGACACCGTCCTGATCGGCGGCCCCATCGACAACTGCACCCTGGTGATCCTCGACGAGGACATGCGGCCGGTACCGGACGGCGGGGTCGGTCAGCTCGCCATCGGGGGCATCCCCCTGGCCCTCGGCTATCTGAACCGGCCCGACCTGACCGAGGCGGCGTTCGTTCCGGCGCCCGCGTGGTGCCCGGTGCCCCGGCTCTACCTGACGGGCGACCTGGTGCGCCGGCACGGTGACGCCCTGGAGTACCTGGGACGAAAAGACCACCAGGTGAAGATCCGCGGCCAGCGCGTGGAGCTGCGGGAGACCGAGGACGTGCTGCGCGACACGGCGGAGGTGCGGGACAGCGTGGTGGTCGCCGCGCCCGGCCCGGACGGCGCCCTCACCGTGTGCGCCTTCGTCGTCCCGGCGCCGGGGACCGAGCCGGACGAGGACCTGTGGCGCGGGCTGCGGGAGCGTGTGGCGGCCGCGCTGCCCGAGGCATTCGTGCCGGCGCTGTTCATGGCCACCGCGACCATCCCGCTCACCAGCAGCGGCAAACAGGACCACAAGGCCCTGCGGGCGCTGGCCGAGGAGCGGCTGGCCGCCCTCACCCCGGCCCGCCGGGCCGCCGACCGGCCGGCCGACGACCTTCTCGACTGCTGGGAGGAGGCCGTCGGCGCCGTCCCCGACGACGAGACCCTGGGCTTCCTCGACGTGGGCGGGCACAGCCTGGCCGCAGCCCGCCTCGCCGGACGGATCCTCGGCCGGTGGGGGGTCAGGCTCCCGCTGTCCCTCTTCCTCCGGGACAACGTCTCGCTCGCCGGGCTGCGCGCCCGCCTGCCCGGGACGGCACCGGAGCGCGCCCGGCCCGTCACCCGGCGGGCGGACGGCTCGGGCCCGGCCTCCCCCGAGCAGCGGCGGCTGTGGCTGTGGCAGCAGGTGTTCCCCGACTCCCCCGCCTACAACGTGGTGGGCGTGCTGAAGGTGCGGGGCGCGCTGGACCCCGACCTCCTGCGCGCGGCCTGCGCCGACCTGATCGCCCGTCATGAGTCCCTGCGTACGGTGCTGGAGCGGGCGCCTTCCACGGAGCCGCACCGGCGCGTCGCGCTCCCGCCCTGGCCCGAGCGGTTCACCGAGCGCACGGTCGGCACGGTCACCGACGGCGCGGTACGGGACTTCGTCGCCGAGGTCGCGGACGTGCCCTTCCCCTCCGAGCTGCTGCCCCGCCTGGCGGTGGGCCTGCTGCGCGACACCGCGCGCACGGAGTCCCGGGTGGTGCTGTGCGTCGACCACCTCGTCTCCGACCAGCGCTCCCTGGACATCCTCCAGCGCGACCTCGCCGAGCTGTACGCGGCACGATCCGGCCGGGGCGCCGCGCGGCTGCCGAACCCCGTCCAGTTCGGCGACGCGCTGGCCTCGGCACCCGAGGAGGACCGCGCCGCCTCCCGGCACGCCGAGGACCTGGCCTTCTGGCGCTCCTGGCTGGACGGCGTGCCGCAGCGGCTGGACCTGCCCCGCGCCCGCCCGCGCCCCGGGCTGCCGGACCACCGCGGGGCGGAGACGCTGGCCGACCTCGACGCGGACACGAGCCGGGACCTGGACCGGGTCTGCCGGGCCCAGCGGGTCACCGTCGCCACCCTCGCCGTCAGCGCCCTCGCGCGGGCCCTCAGCGCCTGGACCGGGCAGCGCAGCGTGCTGGTAGGCGTGCCGATGTCGGGGCGCGAGACGGAGGAACAGCACGAGGCCGTCGGCTTCTTCATGCGCACCGTCCCCGTACGCGTCGACGTCCCCGAGGGCGCCGGGACCTGTGAGGTCCTGCGGCCGGTGGCCGAGGCGGTGCTCACCGCGGCGGAGCACATGGGGGTCACCTTCGACGAGATCGTGGCGGAGGTCGGCGCGCAGCGGTCACCGGACCGCAATCCGCTGTTCCAGGCATGGTTCAACGACCTGACGCAGGCCGATCCGCCCGCCTCCTTCGGCGGCCACCCCGCCGTCCCCATGGAGCCGCAGACCCGCTGGTCCCTGTTCGACCTCGGGTTGTATCTGTCCCGCCGCCCCGACGGGGGCTACCGCCTGCGGCTGGTCCACGCCACGGACTTCTGGGACACCGACACGGCCCACGACTTCCTCCAGGCGTGCCGGGAAGCCCTGCTGTCGGTGCTCGCGGAGCCCTTGGCGGCCGGGGACACCTCCGGGCCCGCGCCGTCCCTCGAGGCGGGCCGGACCTGTGCCGACCTGGTCCGTGCCGTGCTGGACCAGGCCGAGCGGTGGCCGGAGCGGCCCGCCCTGGTGGGAGGTACGGGAACGGTCACGTACGGGGACCTCGCCCTCTGGGTCCGCCGCGTCAGCTCCCTGGTCCGCGAGCGGACCGAGCCCGGCCGGCCCGTCGCCGTCATGGCCCGCCGTACCGCCGGGCTCGCCGCGGCGATCCTCGGCACCTGGCACGCCGGACGGCCGGTGCTGCTCGTCGATGCCGAGGCCCCCACCCCGTGGCGCCGGCACGTGCTCGCCGCGGCCGACGCCTGCCTCGCGCTGGGGATCGGGCCGGAGACGGTGCCGGGAGTGCCGTACCAGAGCGTCGAGCCGTCCGCGTTGAGCGGGTGCGAACCCGACGGGCGCCAGGAGGAGTTCACCCCGGACGCGCCTGGTCACCTCATCGTCA
The DNA here is from genome assembly GCF_040298985.1 of Streptomyces sp. NPDC001093. Taxonomy (NCBI): domain Bacteria; kingdom Bacillati; phylum Actinomycetota; class Actinomycetes; order Kitasatosporales; family Streptomycetaceae; genus Streptomyces; species Streptomyces sp. NPDC001093. The sequence goes on from NZ_JBEPBF010000003.1 coordinate 113,252, forward strand.
CTTCCGGGACCTCCGGGCGGCCGGCGCTCGTGGTGCTGCCCGCCGACGCGTTGCCCGAGCCGCTGGCCTGGTACGCGGCGGAGCTCGGCCTGGGCAGCGACGACGTCTTCTGCCTCACCACGCCGCCCGCCCACGACCCGGTGCTGAGGAGTCTGCTGCTGCCGCTGGTCCTCGGCGCCCGGGTGCACCTGCCCGGCCCCGGGCAGACCGAGCGGCCTGAGGCGCACCTGGAGTTGCTGGAGTCGTCCGGGGCCACCGTGCTCCATCTGACGCCGACGCAGGCCGGCATCCTCGCCGCCGTCAGGGCCGAACGGGTCCTGCCCTCGGTGCGGGCCGTGGTCTTCCACGGCGAACCGCTGCACGACGCCCGTGCCGAGGAAACCGCCGCGCTGGCCCCGGGCGCCGCGCTCTTCAACCTCTACGGCACCACCGAGACCCCGCAGGCCAGCAGCCTGCACCCGTGGGACCGGACGAACCCGGGGGCCGGGCGACGCGGCACCGTGCCCATCGGGCGGGGCACCCCGTACCGCCGCCTGGAGGTCGTCGACCCGGCGGGCCGTGCCGCGCTGACCGGCGAGACAGGCGAACTCGTCGTCGTCGGCCGGGGACTGGCCCTCGGCTACCTGAACGCACCGGACCGGCGGGCGAGCACAGCCCTCGCCGACGGCGTCCGCCGCTACCCGACCGGGGACCTGGCGCGCCGCGACCGGCATGGCGCCGTGAGCCTGGTGGGCCGCCGTGACCGGCAGGTCTCCCTCGGCGGCTACCGGATCGAACTGGACGAGGTGGAGGGCGCGATCGCCCGGCTGGAGGGCGTCGACCAGTGTGCCGTGGCCACCGACCCGGACCACCCTGGCGGCGGCCTGATCGCCTGGGTCGCCGGGACCGGCCTCGGCAGCACCGACGATCTCGCCGCCGAACTCGCGCGGACAGTGCCCCGCTGGCAGCAGCCGGCGTACTGGATCCGGCTGCCGGCCCTTCCGATGAACCGCAACGGCAAGGCCGATGTCCCCGCGCTGCTCGGACAGCTGCGGGACCGGCGAGGCGGGCGCGACGCCCGGGGGGACGGCCGGCCGGCGGCCGGGGACCTCGCCCGGCTGATCACCGAGCGGGCCGGGGAACTGTGCCCGCCGGGCACGGACCTGACCCCCGACACCGTCTTCTTCGACGCGGGCATGGTGTCGATGAGCCTGCTCCAGCTGTACCACCTGCTGGTCACGGTGGACGGGCTCGGGCTCACGCTGGCGGACGTCTTCCGCTTCGCCACGCCCCGCGACCTCGCCGCCCACCTCGGCGGCAGGGACGCCCCCGCCGCCCGGCCCGCCCGGGCACCGCGCCGCGCAGGAACGCCGCACACGGCGACCGGCGAGCGCGACGCCCGCCGCGCGGTCCGCACCGCCCTGCGCCGACGGCAGCAGGGCCGGGGCTGACCCCACGGAACCACCCATCCCCAGCAAGAAAGGCACCGGAGCAGTGACCAGCGACGCCATCGCGATCATCGGACTGTCCGTGCGGGTACCCGACGCGGCAGACGCCGATGAGTTCTGGCGCAACCTCCTGGCGGGGCGGAACAGCATTCACCGGCTCAGCGAAGAACAGCTGCTCGCCGCGGGCGAGGACCCGGAGCTGCTCAAGGACCCGCACTACATACGCGCCAGACCGCTCCTGGACGACGTGGGCGCGTTCGACAACACGTTCTTCGGCATCTCCCCGCGCGAGAGCGAGCTGCGTAACCCGCAGCACCGGCTCTTCCTCGAGCTGTGCTCGACCGCCCTGCAGCACGCCGGCTACGAGCCGTCCCGCTACGACGGTGAGATCGGCGTCTACGGCGGTTGCGCCAGCGACAACTACGTGGACGACCACATCAGGGCCGATCCCGAACTCCTCGCCCAGGTGGGCGAGATGGTCGCGCTGGTGTCCAACAACATCGACTACCTGGCCACCTACACCTCCTACCGGCTCGGTCTGAGCGGCCCCAGCCTGAACGTCCGCACCGCCTGCTCCACCTCCCTGGTGGCCACCCACCTGGCCTGCCAGGCCCTCCGGCTCGGCGACTGCGACATCGCCCTGGCGGGTGGCGTGGAGATCGAGACCCCCTACGGCCGCGGCTACCGCCACGTGGCCGGCGGCATCGACTCCGCCGACGGCTACTGCCGTCCGCTCGACTCCGAGGCGAGCGGCACAGTCTTCGGCAGCGGCGGCGGCGTGGTGGTCCTCAAACGGCTCGCCGACGCGCTCGCGGACGGCGACCCGGTCCACGCCGTGATCAGGGGCTCCGCGATCAACAACGACGGCGCCGGACGCCCCGGGTTCACCGCGCCCAGCTCCGAGGGGCAGAGCCGCGCCATCGCCGAGGCCCTGGCCGTCGCCGGGGTGGAGCCGGACACCGTGTCCTACGTGGAACTGCACGGCACCGGCACCCAGATGGGCGACCCCGTCGAGATCCACGGGCTGCATCAGGCCATGCTCGCGGTCGCCTCGGGCGAGCTGCGGCCGGGCAGCTGCGCGATCGGCTCGGTGAAGTCGAACCTGGGCCACCTCGGCCCGGCCTCCGGCATCGTCGGCCTGATCAAGACGGTGCTGGCGCTGCACCACGAGAGCATCCCGCCGACCATCAACGTACGCACGCCCAACCCGCAGCTGCGGCTGGAGGAGACCCCGTTCCGTGTGGCCGACTCGGTGCTTCCCTGGCCGCGCGTGGCGGAATCACCGCGCCGCGCGGGGGTCAGCTCGTTCGGCTTCGGCGGCACCAACGCCCACGTGATCCTGGAGGAGGCCCCGAGCCCCGCACCGGTGCCGGCCCGCCCGGAGCGCACCGAGCTGCTGGTGTGGAGCGGGACCGACAGGGAAGCCGAGAGCCGGGTACGCGCCCGCCTGGCGAAAGCCCTCGGCGCGCTGCCGGACGAGACCGCGGCCGACGTGGCCCTCACCTCCCAGGTGGGGCGCCGGGCCCTGCCCGTGCGGGCGGCGCTGACCTTCACCCGGCCGGCCGAGGCCGCGCGAACCCTCGCCGACCCGGACACGCAGCCGACCGCGCTGTCGGACGGCACGCGTCGGCGTCTGGTGTTCGCCCTGCCGGGGCAGGGCTCACAGCACCCGGGGGCCGCCGCGGGCCTGGCCGCCCGCCTGCCGGACTTCGACGCCCGGGTGCGCGAGTGCCTGTCGCTGTTCTCCGACGCCCTCGGAATCGACCTGCTGAAGATGTGGCAGGAGGAGAGCGACCCGGAAGTCGTCGCCCGGACCGTGCACGCCCAGCCGCTGCTGTTCTCCGTCGAGTACGCCCTGGCCCACACGCTCGGCGTCTTCGGCCTGGAGCCCGCCGCCCTCGTCGGTCACAGCGTGGGCGAGGTCGTCGCGGCGACGCTGGCCGGGGTCATGCCGCTCGCCGACGCCGTACGGTTCGTCGCCCGCCGGGCTGAGCTGATGCAGGGCATGCCGCCCGGCCGGATGCTCGCCGTGGCCGGAGCGGAGGACGTGGTGCGGGAGCTGCTCTCCGCGGAGGTCGCGGTGTCCGCGGTCAACGGCCCGCAGCAGGTGGTGGTCGGCGGTCCGGCCGAGGCGATCGAGGCCTTCCGAGAGGTCCTGGCCGCGCGCGGCGTGCAGGGCAGGCTGCTGTCCACCTCGCACGCCTTCCACACGCCGATGATGGCTCCGGCGGTGGCGGAACTGACCGACCTGCTGGCGGGCTGCGCGCTGCGCGGCCCCGGGATCCCGGTGATCTCCGCCGCCACCGGCCGGCCGCTGGAGGCCGCGCAGGCCACCTCACCCCGCTTCTGGGCCGAACAGCTCGTCGAGCCCGTGCTGTTCGGGCACGCCCTGGACACCCTGGCCGGGCAGGATTCGGCCCGCATCCTCGAAGTGGGGCCGGGACAGGCACTGACCAGCCTGATCCGGCGCCATCCCGGCATGCGCGACGCCGGTCACCGGGCCGTCGGCAGCCTTCCCAGGGCCACCGAGTCGGCCGGCGGCAAGGCCGACTGGCCCATGCTGCTTCAGGCGCTGGCCCACGCCTGGTGCGACGGGGCCGACGTGGACTGGGAGGCGCTGCCGCGCCCGGAGGACACACACCGGGTGGCGCTGCCGTCCTATCCGTACCAGCGCCGGGAGTTCTGGCTGCCGTCCGCCGCGGGGAAGCGACGCCCGGCGGCCGCCTCCGAGGGCGAGCGGGACACCCGGCAGGCGCCTCGGCACGACCAGGAAGCGGCGCACCCCGCGCCCCCCGAGCGCCCCGTGCTCGCGCTGCCCGGCTGGCGCCCGACCCGGCATGTGCCGGCCGCGCCACGCCGCACACCCGGCAGCAACGGCCACGCCGTGGTGCTCACCCCGGCCGACCCGGCCGTCGCGCGGGAGCTGCTGACCTCCGTCCAACTGGCCGGCTACCGGGCCATCCCGGTCACCGAAGGCACCGTGTACGAGGCCGCCGACTACCGCGGCACGGTACGGCGCGGGCACCCCGAGGACATCGCCGCCTATCTCGGCCATCTCGCCGAACAGGCCGTCGACGTACGCCTGCTGGTGCACGGCCGGGCCTTCGCCGAGTCGGCAGGGGACGACGGTGCGGCAGACGCGCCCGAGGCCCTGGACGAGGCCCTGTGGTCCGTCGTCGAGCTGTTTCAGTCGGCCGCCGGGCGGCGCGACGCGGACAACCGCCCGCTGCCCCTTGCGGTCGTCACCCGATCCGCCGTGGACGTCACCGGTGCCGAGCGCCTGTGCCCGGCCCGCGCTGCCGCGTGCGCCCTGGTGAGGTCTGCGGCGCTGGAAGCGGGCGCCGGGCAGGTGCGGCTGATCGACATCCGCAACGTGCCCGCCGCGGTGCTCGCCGCCGAACTCGCCGACCCCTCTTCCACGGACCCGGTCCTGGCGCTGCGCGGCAGTCGGCGCTGGGTGCCGGACCGCACGGCGTACGAGGCCCCCGGGCCGGTCGGCACGCTGCTGGAGGAACGCGGCGTCTACGTGGTCACCGGGGGGCTCGGGGCCATCGGTCTCGCGGTGGCCCAGGCGCTGGCCCACACGGGGCTGCGCCCGCGCCTCGCCCTGCTGGGACGCAAGGCGGACCGGCCCGAGGAGACCGAGCGGGTCGCCCCGATGGTCGCCGCGATGGAGGCGGCCGGCGCGGAGGTCACGCTGCACGCGGTCGATGTCTCGGACACCGAGGCCACGCTGGGCCTCTTCGACGAGTTGCGCTCCCGCTACGGCGCCGTGCACGGCGTTCTGCACACCGCGGGCGTCGCCGGCGGCGGGCTGCTGCGCACCCGGTCGCGCCCGGACATGGAAGCGGTCCTGCGCGCGAAGGTGACCGGCACGCTGGTGCTGAACAAGGTCGTCGCCCGCACGCCCGGCATCCGGTTCCTCATGCTGTTCTCCAGCCGGGCCGCCCTCAACGGGCTGCTGGGCAGCGCCGACTACGCGGCGGCGAACGCCTTCATGGACGCGGTCGCCGTGGGCACACCCCCCGGAGCCCCAGTCACCGTCAGCGTCGACTGGCCCACCTGGCACGAGGTCGGGATGGCCGGTGCGGCCCCGGACCACACCACGGACCGGGCGGAGCCCCAGGCGGGCGGGGTGCGCTGGACGACCGTCGTCGCGCCCGGCGACTGGGTCGTGGACGAACACCGCCTGCAGGGCCGGGCGCTGCTGCCCGGGGCCGCCTACTTCGACCTCCTGGTGCGGGCCGTGCGGGAGGTGGGCGGCGCCGACGACCTCGACCCCGTCGTCATCGAAGACCTGGTGCTCTCCGAGCCCCTGTTCGTGGCGGAGCCGACGGAGGTGACCGTCGTCCTGGCGGAGACGGCCGAGGGGGCCTGGGCCGCGACGGTCCGTGCCGCCGCGGGCGAGGCGCGGCCGACGGTGCACGCACGGGCCCGGGTGTCCGTGGACCGCTCCCAGGACGCCGCCCGGCCGACCGCTGACCTGGCCGCGCTCAGTGAGGGCTGGCCGGCCGTCACTCCCGGAGCACCACAGGGCGCGACCACGGACTTCGCCTTCGGGGAGAGGTTCGCGTGCGTCCGCGAGGCGTACCGGGAGACCGACGTGACGGTGGGCCGTCTGGAGCTGAGCGCGGAGCACCTCGGCGACCTCGACGCGCACCCGGTCCACCCCGCCCTCCTCGACCGCTCGCTGGCGCTGAACCTCCCGGCCGGCGACTACGTACCCTTCACCTGCCGCAGGGCGGTCGTGTACGGGGAGGTGCCCGGTCAGCTGATGGTTCACATGGTGCGCCGCCCGGAGCGGGTCGGCCGGTCCACGGTGGACGCCGAGCTGTACGACGCGCTGGGCCGGGCGGTGGTCACGGTCAGCGGCTACACCAAGATCGCCCTCACGCCGGAGGCGCCCGCGCCGGGCCGTACGGAGCGCGTCGCCCGCGACGAGTCGGCGCCGATCGGCCTGACCTCGGGCATCACGCTCGACGAGGGGATCGACGCGCTGATGCGTCTGCTGACAGAGCACGTCCCCCCGCAGGTGGCGGTGGTCCCGGCGGAGGAATGGACTGTGGCCGAGGCGCCCACTACCGCCGCACCGGCGAGGCCGCAGGAGACGCTGCTTCCGGCGCGGGAGGCCCCGACGCCGCCTGCCGTCCGGGCCGGACAGGAGGCGCTCCGAGCGCCCGAGCCCGCGGACGACGCCGTGACCGAGGTGGTGCGCCTGCTCGGGGAGACCCTCGGGCTGGGCGACATCAAGCCCGACGACGACTTCTTCGACATGGGGGGCGACTCGCTCAGCGCGGTCCAGCTGGTGTCCCGGCTCCAGGACCGGTACGCGGTGACCATGAGCGTCGCCGATCTGTTCGACGCCCCCACGCCCGCGGCGCTCGCCGAGGTCGTCCTGGGCCGGACGGGACAGCAGGAGGCACAGGCATGAGCACGGCGTACGACGACCGTCCGCGCACCGCGGGCGCCGGGTCGGCCTGGCGGGCCTCGCTCGGGCAGGAACGGCACTGGGCGTATCAGGGCCGGTTCCCGGATTCGGCCGCGTTCAACGTGCCGATCGCGGTGCTGCTGCGCGGTGCGGTGGACCTCAGCGCGCTGGAGCGCGCGTTGCGGGGCGTGGTGGCGCGTCACGAATCGCTGCGGGCCTCCTTCGAGGAGTCCGCCGGGCGGCTCACGGCCCGGCTGCACGCCCCCGGGGACGTACCCGTGCTGAGGCACGACCTGCGGCGGCTGCCGGAGACCGAGCGGATCCGGCGGCTGCGGGAGATCGGGTCGGCCGAGGCCGCACGCCCCTTCGACCTGCGGTCGGAGCCCACCACCCGGGCCCACCTCGTGAGCCTGGCACCGGACGAGACCGCGGTGATCGTGAACTTCCACCACATCGCCTTCGACGGCTGGTCCTCCCCGGTCTTCTTCGACGACCTGGAGGACCGGTACCGCGCCCTGCTGTCCGACGTGCCTGGCCGCCCCGCCCCCGTTCACCGGTACGTCGACTTCGCGGTGTGGCAGCGCCGGCGGATCGAACGCGGCGTCCATGAGACGCAGCTCGACCACTGGCGGCAGCGGCTGGCGAGCCCGCCCGGGCCCCTGCCCTGGCCCGGGGAGGGCCAGGACCGCGAGGCGCCCTGGTGGGGAGGTGACATGGCCTGGCTGGGCCTCCCGCAGGGCCTGATCCAGGACGCACAACAGGCGGCACGCGCCTGCGGCACGTCGTTCTTCGTGCTGGGGCTCGCCATCTACCAGCTGGCGCTGTCGCGGCTGACCGGCTGCGACCACCTGGCCGTCGGTACGCCCTTCGCCGGGCGTACCGACCAGCGGTGGCGGGACGTGGTCGGCTTCTTCGTGAACACCCTCGTGATGCCGTATGTGTTCCGGCCCGATGTACCCGTGGGCCGGCTGGTGGAGGACACCCACCGCCTGGTCATGGCGGCCCACGCGAACCAGGACATCCCCTACGGCGTGCTGCTCGACGAGCTCGCGCCTCACGTGGAGCCCGAGCGTACGCCCTACTTCCAGACGATGTTCATCCTGCAGAACACCCCGGCGCCCACGCGGAGCCTCGACACCGCGACGCTCGCCACCAACAAACTGGTGACAGGTTCGGCGCGTTACGACATCACGTTCTCCCTGGGGTGGCGCCGCGGGGAGCTGGCCCTCGAACTGGAGAACCGGCCGCGGCTCGTGGGGCAGGACACGGCGATCCGGCTGGCGCGAACCTTCTTCGGCCTGCTGGCGGCTGCCACCGCCGATCTCAGCACCCCGGTCGGAAAACTGGACCCCGCGACTTTGGCGCTGTCGGTCCACCGCCGGGGAGAGCTGGAACCGGGAACGGACGGCCTGTTCCGCGGCATCATCGGAGACTGGAGAGCGTCGGCGTGAGTCCGCGGGACATGGAGAAGGGCACTCAGTTCGAGGGGCAAGTCGTCCTCGTCACCGGTGGTGGCTCGGGGATCGGCCGGGCCACGGCGCTCGCCTTCGCGCGGCAGGGCGCGGCCGTGGTGATGGCCGGGCGCAACCGTGAGAAGCTCGACCAGGCCGTGGCGGCGGTCCGTGAGGACGGCGGCGAGGCCCTCGCCGTGCCCTGCGACGTGCGATCCGAGGACGATGTCAGTCACCTCGTCCGCAGGACCGTGTCCGTCTACGGGGCACTGGACGTTGCCTTCAACAACGCGGGCGTCTCACTGGTCGGTTCTCTCGCCGAGTTCTCCCGCGCGGACTGGGAGGAGATCATGTCGACCAACCTCACCGGCACGTTCCTGCTGATGAAGCACGAAATCAACCAGATGCGACACAACGGCGGGGGCGTCATCGTCAACAATGCCTCGAACGCGGCCCACATGACGGTCCCGGCGCTGGCGGCCTACTCCGCCTCCAAAGCCGGCGTCCTGTCGCTCACCCGGGCGACGGCGCGGGAGTTCATCGCGGAGGGCATACGGATCAACGCGATCTCGCCCGGCCCCGTGGACACCCCCATGTGGGCGTCCCGCCCGGGCGAAAGCCAGGAGGACCGGCGCAGGCGGATGGCCGCGGAGAGTCCCGCCGCAATGGTGGGCTCCACCCAGCAGATCGCCCGGACGGTGCTGTGGCTCGCCTCCCCCCAGGCCGGGTACGTGGCGGGGCACGACCTGGTGGTGGACGGAGCGATGAGCTCCTGAGCGCCTGGACGAGGCTGGTGACACCTCAGGCGAGTCAGCCCACCGCGTGGGCCGACATCAGGACGCCAGGGGCCGTGGGGCCCGTCGTCTTCATCTTCATGAAGCCGCCGGAAGGCGGCCGCGTGCCGTGCAGGCGCCTGCGCAGCGGCGCACGTCGACGCAGACACGAGAGCGACAGCCGCGCCCGCCAGCGGTGCTGCAACCCAGGCACGAAGATTCATCCGATGACCTCCATGGGTGGCACACGCAGGTGACCGCCTGCTGGGTGACACATCGAACCCCAGAAGAAGGTGAAAGAAATCGGCTCGTCAGATTGTGAGCGTTTCCGGGGAGCCGCGCTTGCTGTCACTCAACTGCAGCAGTCCCGGCGAAGATCGCGGGCCGCGGGCGGCTTCGGCCGGGTGTCGCCGCACCCGCAGCGGACCCACAAGGACCGGACCTCCCGACACGAACCAGCAAGCTAGCCGGTTATCAGGGACCGAGCAGCGCACCCACTGCAGCACGGGGCTGGTGCACCGGGCGGCGTAGTCGAACACCCACAGGGTCATCAAGCCGGTCAGCCGGGCGACGCGCTGATTGGGATGGGTGTGCATCATGGCCAGGCTCATCGACCGCTCGGCGCGCTCGCTGGCGGTCCATGTCCCCCCCGGTGTGGTGGCGTACAGCACGCCGCAGCCCACAACGGCCTTGTCCTCCGTGAGCAGCATCAACGCCATGTCGCTGCCGGCGTTTCCCATCAGCACGCGCAGAGGATGCTGTCTGGAGATAACAGGCCACGCTGGCGAGCCCAGTCATCGCGCGCCCGGAGGAGTTCGTGAATTCCCTTGGCGTCGTCGTCAGTGGCTGGGCGAATCTCGTACACCGGATTCTCGTCTCTGTGAGGGCCAGGTGGCGGCAGGTTCCGGGCCGCAATTGCGTGGAAGGACTGTTCGCTGCCGCAGGCCAACGGACCTCCCCGAGAGCGGTGATCAGGTCGGCCCGGTCGGTCGAGGACAGCCGGTGCCAGAGGCGGCGTTCGACGGCGGCCCGGTAGACGTGGAGGGGGGGTCGGTGGCGGCCTGCGTGACGGCGGCGAAGTCGTGCCGGTCGAACCGGTCGAGAACCCGGATACCGGCAGCGGCGGCGGTGAGGTGATCGGCGGTCATGGTCCTGACTGGGTCGAAGTCCGGGTGCGAGGGCGCGGCCGGCGGTGCGCCGACGGTGCTGCTGGAACTGCGGGCCACCGGCTGACCCGGTCCGCCCGCCTGCCCTCTCTCCGCTCTCGTACGACAGCAAGGAAGTTGTTTTCATGTCTGGCTTTCGTCCGCGCACCGCGTGGACCGGCGCTCTGATCGCCGCCACCTCCATGGCCGCCGCCGCTGTGACCACCGCACCCGCCACCGCCGTGTCCGGTCCGGCCGCTTCTGCCACGGTCTCGGCCGCCACCGCACGCCTGGATGTGGGCGGCCAGCGCGGCTGTTCGGCCACCCTGGTGGCCGCGCAGTGGCTGCTGACCGCCGCGAGCTGCTTCACCGACACTCCGGGCGGCGCCCTCGCCTCCGGCGCGCCCAAGCTCAAGACGACCGCCACCGTCGGTGGCAGCGCCCAGCAGGTGGTGAACCTGGTGCCGCGCTCCGACCGGGACCTGGTGATGGCTCAACTGGCCAAGCCCGTCACCGGTGTCACCCCCGTCCCGGTAGCGACGGCCGCGCCTGCCGTCGGGGACGAGGTCCAGGCCGCGGGGCTGGGACGCACGCACGAGGAGTGGGTGCCCGACCAGGTCCACGCGGCCGCCTTCACCGTCCAGGACAGCGCCGGCACCACGCTCGATCTTGCCGCGAAGTCGGACGGTGCGGCGATCTGCAAAGGGGACACCGGCGGTGGGGTGCTCAACACCGGCCGGAGCGGTCGTGGGTGTCAGCAGCCTGTCCTGGCAGGGCGGTTGCCTGGGCGGCGACCCGGCCGAGAGCCGCACCGGCGCGGTGGCCGCACGGGTCGACGACCCCGCCTCCTGGGTGCAGCAGGTCGCTTACCCTCCCGTGTTCGCGGCCGCGCCGTGGAAGCATGCGGTGCAGATGGCGGCCGGCTACTACGCGGGGAATTCCGCGGGCGGTGCGGCTCCCGGTCAGGCGGCGAGCAGCTCTTCGGACAGCAGCCGGGGCAGCATCGCCTCGCCCGTGCGGACGACCGTGTCCAGGAGAGCCTGCGCGCCGAGGACCAGATGCTCGTCGGCGGTGTGCTCGCGGTTGGAGTGGGAGAAGCCTCCGGTGGACGGCACGAAGAGCATCGCGGTGGGCAGCCGGGTGGAGATCACCGAGGCGTCGTGCCCGGCGTACGACAGCGGCGGCCTGCACCGGTCGGTGTGCTGCCGGCACACGTCCTCCACCACGCCGTAGACCCGCTCGTCGAACAGGGCCGCCGGCTTGGCGCTCGTACGCTCCACCACTGCGTCGCACGCTTCCTCGGCGGCCACCTTCGCCACGAAGTCCTCCAGCGAGCGCTCGATCGAGTCCAGCACCTCCGTCCCCGCACGGACCTCCAGCTCCACCCGGGCGGTGCCGGGTACGACGTTGGCGGCGGCCAGCTGGAAGGAGATGACGCCGGCATTGCCGATCGACGCCGGGGCGGCCTCCTGGCAGATCCGCCTCAGCTCGGCCGCGGCACGGGTCGCCACCCGGCCGGCGTCCTGCCGAAGCTCGAAGGGGGTGGTACCGGCGTGGTTGGCCTGACCGATGGCGGTGAGGGTGTAGCGGCGCACGCCGACGATGCCGGTGACCGGTGCCAGGTCGAGCCCGGCCCTTCCATCCGGGGGCCCTGCTCGACATGGAGCTCGACATAGGCGAACAGGTCGTCGGCGTGCGGGTCCCGGGTGAGGGCGGTGGACCCGGTCAGCCCGCCCTTGCTGCCCTCCATGACACCCTCCTCGTCGAACCAGGCGACGGTCTCGACGTGGTCCGCCATGGGATGGTCGTGCTCGTGCAGGGTGCGCAGCACCTCCATGGCCGCGATCACGCCGTAGGCGCCGTCGAGGTGGCCGGCTGCGGGGACGGTGTCCGAGTGCGAGCCGATCAGCAGCCAGGGGCCGGAGGTGTTCAGGCGGCGGGAGAACACGTTGCCCACCGAGTCGTAATAGGAGTGCAGGCCGGTGACCCGCATGGTCTTGTCGATCCAGTCGCGGGCCGCCATGTCGGCGTCGTTCCCGGCGATCCGGTAGATCGCGCCGTCGGCTCCGGCACCGATCTGGGCGAGGCGGTTGATGTCCTTCAGCAGGCGCCGGCTGTTGATCTGGGGGAAGGAGTACAGGGTGGACAAGGTCTTCTCCAGTGTGGGGTTGCTTGTGCGACGGCTCGGTCGAGCGAAGGGACGGGGCGGATCAGCGCTTGGCCAGGAGAGGGCGACGCCGGCGATGACCAGGCCCATACAGGCGAACTGGGCGGGGGTCGCGGTCTCACCGATGCTCAGGGAGGCGAGCACGGCGACGCAGACGGGCTGGAGGTAGTAGATGACTCCGGCGCGGGTGGCGCCGATCATCTCGACGGCCTTGTTCCACACGAAGAAGGCCAGCGCGGAGGAGGCGACGCCGATGTACGCCAGCGCGGACAGACTGCCTGAGGTGGGGGTGAACCCGCCCTGCACCGTGAGCGACACCGCCTGCGCGGGAGCGAGCATGACCAGGCCGAACAGCACCGTCGCGGCCAGGAACACCACCGCCGGAATCTCCTTCGGCTTGCGCTTGAGCAGGGCGGAGTAACCGGCGAAGGTCAGCATGGCAGCGACCATCCAGAGGTCGCCGAACGCGAAGTCCAGGTGCAGCAGCACCGCGAGGCTGCCCTTGGCCACCAGCGCCACCACGCCCACCAGGGCGAGCAGCATGCCGAGGACGCGGTTCCGGGACGGGCGTTCACCGCCGAGGCGTGCGAACAGCGCGATGCCCACCGGGGAGGCCGCCGCGATGAGGGCCAGGTTGGTGGCCGAGGTGGTGCGCCCCGCGATGTAGATAAGGGTGTTGAACAGGGTCACGCCCAGCAGCCCGACTACGGTGAGCTGTCACCACGCCCACCAGGTGACGGACCGGGCGCTCGGTCAGGCTCCGGCACTGCGGAGCTGGCGGCGGAAGCCGGGGCGTTGACACCGGAGGCGCCGGGCGACGGCTCAGGGGCGGGAGAAGCCACCGTCGACGCAGCGGGATCGCCACGCCGCCACCTATCGCTGAAGAGCGTCCAGCTGATCCAGGAGACTTCCGAGCAAAGCCTCAGCGGCGCGCAGGCCCGCCTCGTCAGCCGCCTTCGGGCGGCGACCGTAGCGCCGACGGTAAGCTTGTTCTTTATGGTCCGAGTCGGTTTCGTTCGGTGATGCTCTCGGGTCGTTTCACGGTCCTGCCCACGTCGTAGCGGGTGGCCGGTCGCCGCTTCTTCGAGCCAACTGGCCTTCCAGGGCCGGGTGTTGAGGGTTTGGGTGCATGGGCCGGACAGAGTAGGTGGGGACGGAGGTTCCTGAACCCCCGGCGGGCTCGGGCCGGAGTGAGTCGGCCGGGCTCGGCCGGCTTCTCCCACGGCCCTCGCAGATCGGCCGCTGCCTCGCGGAGGAGGCGGAGCTGGGTGTGGGCGGCGATGACGATCCAGGTCCAGCGTTCACCAGCCTCAGGGGTGCGGAGCTCCAGCCCAGGGTCTGCTTCATGAGCCGGAAGGTGTGTTCCAGGTCGAAGCGCCTTAGGAACACCTGCCAGCGGATGTCGACGTCGATGGTCGTCATCCCGGTCTTTGAGGACCACAGCCAGAGGGGCAGCGGGTCGCTTCCGCCGGGCAGGCGGTCGACCTGGAGGCGGATCAACGTTTCTTCGACGATGGGGAGTTCGCCGGTGTGGTCGATCCAGGCGGAGCGGGTGGTCAGCCGGGGGTGGATGCGGTCCCAGGCCATCGCGCGGGCGGTGCCGTATCGGTCGGTGACCTGCACGGTTGCCGCGTCGGGCTCGCCCCAGGTCTCCGGCCTGGCGAAGCGGAACTCCTTGCCGTGCTTCGGCGGTCGCCCGCCCTGGGGGTAAGCCAGGGCGTACTCCTTGAGCGAGGGCGTCGGCCGTCGCATGACGCGCTCGGAGCGCATCCGTCCCAGTACCTCGACCGGGAGGCCGTCGAGGAGGTGGGCCATGCGCGGGGCGTCGTAGCCGGCATCGAAGACGATGAGGATGTCGCGGTCGCCCGCGTGCCAGCGGCCCATCTCTATCAGGTCGGTGACCACCCGGCGGACCTGAGCTGCGGTGACCTCCGCGACGTCGTCGTCCGGACCGAGACGCACGGCGTCCAGGAGCTGGCACCAGGACGTCCGGCTCGACTCCAGCGCGGCGACGAACGAGTACGGCCAGCCGGGACTGAACTGGTCCGAGGACCGTCCGCTGCGGCCGTAGACATGGCAGAACAGACGCTCCGCGCTGGTCGGCGCGTCCGGGCGGAGCCAGCTGCTCACGTCGACCGCGAGGACCAGGCGTCCGTCGGCGGCCTGCGGCATGGGCAGGCCCGCCAGTACCTGCCGCAGCCGGGGCACGTCGATGGTCCCGTTGTTCAGCGCGTCGTACATCGCGCCGTGCCCGCGCCGGTGCTCGGCCACCAGCGTCAGGTCGACCGGGGCCGTCACCGGTCCGTCCGCGCACAACAGCGCGTCGGTGAGGTCGAACAGTTCGTCCCCGCGCGGGTCAGACAGTCGAATAAGTCCTCCCGGAAGCGTGACGCTTTCGCGAGCGCTTCCCCCGGAGCATGGTCAGGCAGCAGACTCACTTTCACGGCCTTCGTCGTGGTCACGTGCATCCTTGGTCGGAGCACATGATCAGACGAAGGCCGCCTCAGCATGCGGCGAACACCCAGGTGAACGACCTAGTTCGAGGAGCAATTCGACTCATCGATAGCCTGCGTCACCATGATGCGTGCTTGGATCCTGCCCATACTGCTTGTGCTCAGCGGCTCAGCCGTCGCGGCCGGGCAGATCTTCCAGGGGAGCCCCGACACAGCCACAGCACTCCTGCTGGCGTTCCTGGCGCTCGCCGGCGTGAACTCACCCCTGATCTTCCCGAGGTCGATCGGCGCGCAGGAGGCACAACGCCGCAGCACGGTCGACGGCCGACCGGTCGTCTTCTGGCGGCCGGGCTGCAAGTACTGCATCCGACTGCGCATCCGGCTGGGCCGCAGCGCCCGCCAGTTGCACTGGGTCAACATCTGGCGCGACCCGGCAGGAGCCGCAGCGGTAAGAGCAGCCAACGACGGCAACGAGACCGTGCCAACCGTCATCGTGGCGGGCCAGCCACACACCAACCCCGACCCCGAATGGGTGCGCGAACAGCTCTCCCCTTCCGCGTGATCAGAAACCGCACCCTACGGAGAGCTACCCGCAGCCCCAAGCGCACGGAGGGTCGGGGGGCCCGGGGGAATCTCACCCCCGGGCTCCCACAGAACGGAGCGTGACAGTCTCCCGTCACTCCGCTCTGCTCATCGAGTCCACACGAACTCGCGGTCCCACGCCCAGTGCTTGAAGAGTCCCGGGGCTCGTTGGACGAGTCCGGTCCACCACGCACGGAAGCGTGTATAGCCCCGCAGCCGTTTGTACTTCTTCCGCGCCCATCGCATCAGGTAGGTGTTGATGCGTCGCAGGAAGGGATACAACTGCGACCGGTAGAACCGGCCGTAGTACGTCATCCAGCCCGACACGATCGGATTGATCCAGTCGGCGAGCTCGATGAGTTCGTCTGATGCGTCGGTGAATACGCCATTCGCGGACCTGCTGGCGACATGAGTGCTTTGCCGTCCGGATACCGCGCCTTGCGAGCCTGCCGGACGCGGGGCGACAGTCGTGGACCGACATTGGTGCTGACCTTGGCCCACACAGGCCCAAACCCAGCCTGGGCGCCACTCCCCCGCCGCCGTCCGTGGCCTGTCAGCGGAACACCACCGCGGAGTGGGCCATCATGGCGCCGGCGGATGCGGGGGTGCCGCATCCTCATGTGCAGCGGATTTGCAGCTTGAGCTGGGGAACGCTCACCGCGCAGCGTTGTCTGGGCGCTCGGCTCCGTCGAGCAACCCCCGGACGGCGTCGTTGAATCCCGCCGTGTCGGTCAAGCCGAAGGCGACACGCTGGAGCAGGAATCCGTGCAGCAGACCGATCAGTACCCGTGCGCCGCTCTCCGGCTCCACGGTTTGGACAGCGCCCGCCGCTTGTCCGCGGCGCAGGGCGTCGGCGATGCTGCGACGGACCCTTTCGAAGCCCTCCAAGGCGCGGGCGTGCAGGCCGTCGTTGCGCAGTAGTTCCGACCAGGTCTGCACGACGCACTGCAGCAGTTCCTCGACCGGCACCACCTGCCCTGCGGCGTCCGTGACGGTCTCGGCACTCAGTGCCTGAAGGGAAGCGGCGACCAGGTCGCCCAGGGAAGGGGCGTCAGCGGCCACAGCCACCCGCTCCATCGGCTCGAAGATCAGCCGGAAGGCGTCCGCGGCGATGGCCAGGATGATCTCCTCCTTGCTCGCGAAGTAGCGATAGGGGGCACCCGCAGAAACACCGGCTGCGGCGGCGATGTCCGGCATCGAGGTCTGGTGGAAGCCGCCCCGCGCGAAACACCGGCGCGCTGCCGCCACGATCTGCGCTCGCTTGGCTTCCCGACGCTCGGGCGTGATGCGCGGCATGCCCTGCCCCTCAAAGTGAATGATCCTTCATCTTGACATGGAACCATATCGGACCCATCGTAAAAATGAAAGACCATTCACGGAAGCGGGGATCTTGATGAGCATCGAGCTGACCATCGGCACCTACCGGTACGAGCACACCGAGGCGCTCTTCGACGGCCGCGTGAAGATCGACGGCGTGAACGCCACCCTTGAGACGGAGCCCCTAGTGTCGGACCTCTTCCGGCACATGCTCGAAGGCCGCTACGACATAGCGGAACTCGGCCTGACCTACTTCCTGCGCACCTTCGACCTGGACGACGCCCCATTCCTGGCGCTGCCGATCTTCCCGAACCGCAACTTCCGGCACTCCGCCATCTTCGTGAACACCGAGTCGGGAATCGAGAAGCCCCAGGACCTCGCCGGCAAGACACTCGGCGAGTTCGCGCTCTTCGGACACGACGCCGGCGTCTGGCCCAAGGGCATCCTGTCGGACGAGTACGGCGTGACCGTCGACCAGTGCCGCTGGGTCATCGGCGGCACCAACCATCCCATCCCCGCATTCGACTGGCTCCCGCAGCCAGTGCCGGACGGCGTGCACGTGCGGCACGCCGACCACGGCCAGACCCTGGGCGCGATGCTCGAGTCCGGAGAGATCGACGCGCTCATCTCGGTCGACGTGCCCCAGGCCATGTTGCGGGGATCGACGAAGATCGTCCGGCTCTTCCCCGACTATGAGAGCGTCGAGCGCGACTACTACCGGCGCACCGGGATCTTCCCCCCGATGCACATCGTCGCGGTCCGCAAGGACCTGGTGCACCGTTCCGAGGATCTGCGTTCGGTCTACCGCGCCTTCGTCAAGGCCAAGGACCTGGCCGAACGCAAATACATCGAGGACTCCGCGAAGCAGCACATGAGCCTGGTGACCCCCTGGTTCAGCAGCCTGTTCGAACACAACCGCAGCCTGCTCGGCGAGGACTGGTGGCCCTACGGCATGCGCGCGAACCGCAAGGCGGTCGACACCTTCCTGCGCTACCACCACGAGCAGGGCCTCTCCAAGCGCCTGCTGACCACCCGCGACATCTTCATCCCCGAGTTCCTCGACACCTAGTGCTGTGACCGGGATGGTTCACCCTGATCGGAAGGCGGCTCGCGGGACGAGCGCACGCGCAACGACTGGTATTACTAGGGCATGCAGGAAGAGATTGCACGCTCCGCGATCGACACGTTCATCTCCGCGTTCAACGCCTCGGACGACAGCTATGTGACTGCCCTGCTCTCCCAGGCTCTGACCTCAGACGTGGTCTTCTGGGGGCCGTTGGGTCGCAGCGAAGGAATCGCGGCGGTCGAGCGGTTCGTGCTGGACATCCGGCGCCACCCGGCGGGGACCGGCACGATGGTGCGCTGCTCGGCGGTGGACATGCCTGACGAGTGGGCCCGGTACCAGTGGGTCTTTGCCACGCCGGATGGAGGTCCCCGCCTGGCGGGAACGGACGTCGTCCATCTGCGGCGGAGCCTCATCGACCAGGTCATCGTCTTTGCGGGGGAGATCGAACCGTCCGCCTCCTGAGTCATCCTTCTGTCGCTGTCCTTCTCCTGAACTTGCCCCCTTCGGCGCTCGGGGGCTGCGGTTCGCGGTTGGTCAGGCTGCGGTGTTGAGGGGCGTCCGCCCCAGCGGATGCCCTTCTCGCTGCGGACGCGGGCGCGTTCCTTGCGTTGGGCGGTGAGTACGTCGGGGTGGCGGGCGTTGGTATTGCCCAGCGCAGGTAGCGGTGCAGTGCCTGGGTTTGCGCGGGGTGGCTGCGGTGGTGGGAGTTGGCGAGGGTGAACTGCCGCAGCGGGCCGAAGTGGGCCTCGATCGGATTGGCCCAGGAAGCGTAGGTCGGGGTGAAGCACAGCTCGACCTTGTTCTTCTTCGCCCAGCGGCGGATGTCCGCGCCGGTGTGGGCGGAGAGGTTGTCCAGGATGATGTAGATCGGGGCGCCGTCGGGTCGGGCGGCGCGGATCGACTTCAGCGCGGCCAGGGTGTTGGCGGTGCCCTTGCGACGTCGGTTGACGCCCCACAGGCGGTCGTCGCCCACGGAGTAGCAGCCGTGGAAGTAGGTGACGCCGTGAGTGCGGCGGTAGGTCGCCGGCAGCCGGTTCGGCTTGCCCTGCTTCGTCCAGCAGGAGCCCGCGGTGGGCCGGATCCCCAGGGGCCCGAACTCGTCGAAGGCGAAGACCCGGTCCGGGAAGCGGTCCAGAACCTGCTCAATCCGGTCGAGCCTGGCGTCGCGATCAGGGTCGGGCGACTCCTTCCATGTGTTGGTGCGCTGGAAGGTGATGCCGCGGCGCCGAAGCAGGCACCGTAAGGCTTCACCGCCGATGCGGATGTCCCGGCCGTGCACTTTCCGCAGGTAGGCGGCGAGTTTGCGGATCGACCAGCGGGTGAAGGGTTGGCCGAGCCTGGTGGGGCGAGTGGTGGCCGTCCGGATGACGAAGTCCTCGTCCTCACGACTGAGTAGGCGGGGACGGCCTTCCGCCCACTGAGGGTCCAGGCAGGCCAGGCCGATCTCGTTGAAGCGGCGGATCACATCGCGCACGGTGTCCTCGTCGGCCTGGACCAGCTGGGCGATCACCGGCACCCGGTTCCCGCCCGCCGAGGCGAGCAGCATCATCGCGCGCCGGTAGCGCACCGAACTCGTGCTGCCCCTGCGCATGATCTGCCGCAGCTTCTGCCCCTCCTGGTCGGTCAGTCTGCGCACACGGACGGGCTCGGCCACCGGGCCTCCAGCCATCGGATCGGACGTCGCCCCACATCCAACCGCCACGACCGCCAACCCGGTGAACCTATGCGGTTACAGCACTAGCTAGTGCCGCATCAGGCAACGTTCGCCCTGTTTACGACGGCGCGGAGGCGTTCGTCGGCGGCGTGCTTGTTCCGCCAGATGATATAGCGGCGGATCATGCTGCCCTGCTCCTTGTGGCTGGCGTGGTCGCTGCCATCCAGCGCGAAGTAGCGCAGGGCGGTGAACTGGCCCTCGATGCGGTTCAGCCAGGAGCTGTTGGTCGGCGTGTAGGCGAACTCGACGTTGTTGACCGCGGCCCAGTCGCCGACCCGGGTGTCCTTCTTCGTGGTCAGGTGCGGGGAGAAGTTGTCCAGCACGATCGCGATCCGGACCTCGGGCGGGTAGAGGCTGCGCAGGTAGCGGCAGAACTCCAGGAACCTCGTGCGGTGCTTTCTCGCCTTGATGTGGCCGTAGAGCTTGTCCTGGCCCAGGTCATAGGCGGCGAACAGGTGCCTGACCCCGTGCGGGCGGGTGTAGGTCGCCCGCCGGCGGGGCCGGGGTTCGCGGTCGGGGTCCTTGTGCCGTCCGCCGCGCTCGGCCCATTGCCGCCCAGGATGGGGCTGGAGGTTGAGCGGCCCGAACTCGTCGAGACATAAGACGACTTCAGGTTCGCCGTCCTCGGGTATGACCTCGTCGTCGGCGATCGCGTAGAGGTGTTCCACGCGGGCCTTCTTGGCCGCGTAATCGGGGTCGCGGAAGGTCTTCCAGGTCTTCAGTCGTTGAAAGGAGACACCTTCCTCGCGGAGCAGGATGCGCAGGCCCTCGTGGCTGATGTCGTCGACCAGCCCCTCGGCCAGCAGGAAGTCCGCCAGCTTGGTCAGGCTCCAGGTGGAAAAGGGCAGGTCGTGTTCGGTCGGTTTCGACTTCGCGATCTTCTTGATCTCGCGCCGCTCGGGCAGCGTGAACGTCTTGGGGCGGCCTCCCTTGTACTTCGGATACAGCGACTCGAAGCCATCGGCGTTGAAGTTGTGGATTACGTCCCGGACCCGGTCACCGCTGGTGAACGACACCTCGGCGATCTTCGCCACCACCATGCCCTGTGCGGACAGCAGCACCATTTGAGCCCGCCGCCAGGTGACCACCGAGCCGGTGCCACGTCGGACAATCCGCAGCAGCCGCCGACCCTCCTCATCGTCTATCTCGCGCGCACGCACCAGCTCGGCCATGCCGAACACTCTGGCCCCAGCACGTCGGCCATGAGGCGGATTCGACGATGGCGCCGCCACAGCGACCGGTCGGATTCTCAATCCCTCGGCTCGTCGGCCGACGCCTTCAGTAGTCGCTCCAGTTCGTTCCCGGCCTCGTCGTACCCGGCGTCGGAGATCCGTTGCAGCTCGCGCAGGTCGCCGGTCGCCACCGCGCGCTGAGTGAGCAGGAACCCGGCGTGCATGCATCCCTCGTCCAACAGCTCGCTCAGCTCCACCACGTCGCCTGCTGTATCGGCGAGATCAGCCAGCCGATCCAAAGCGGTCTCGTTGCCCTCATCGGCCAGCTCGCGCAGGGTCTCCCGATCAACATTCACGTTCGCCATGACGTCATGGTGCAACCTTGCCCTTGGGGAAAGGTCAAGTGGGACCATGGCCAGGTGATCACCATCGGACAGCTGGCCAGGTACATCGGTGTGTCGACCAAGACCATCCGCGTCTACCACGACAAGGGGCTATTCCCCGAACCCGACCGCGATGCGTCTGGCTACCGGAGATACGACGCGAAAGACGCCATCGACCTGATCAAGATCCGCACCCTCGCCGAAGCCGGCGTCCCCCTCTCCCGTATCAAAGACCTGAGATCAGCGACCGACGAGGAGTTCCAGCAGGCGCTGCGCGAGATCGACGACAACCTCACCACCCGCATCCATGACCTGCGGGCAACGCAGGGACGCCTGCGAGAACTCGCCGCCGGGCATCTGGCGCCACTGCCTACCGAGGTCAGTGCCCACCTGCAGCACCTGGCCCGCTGGGGATTCACATCTCGATGGCTGGACCTGCAACGCGACCTGTGGATCCTCGTATTCGCCACCCATCCCGACCGCGCGATCACCCTCTTTCACGATCAAGCCGAGACCCTGGCTGATCCGGCGCTACGGCAGCTCTTCCTCGACTACGACCACGCGCACGACCTCAACGCCGACGATCCCCGCATCGACAACCTCGCCCGCCGGATCGCCAAGGCGATCCGAGACCGCTACGGACCCAACGAACTGCCCGAGCTGGATGCAACATCCGCGATCCCCGCCCTCATTCAGGACACGGTGAACGCCTCCTCGCCAGCATGGCAGCGACTCGACACCCTCATTCGCACACAACTGAGCGCGTAACTCGGCGCGTACGGGCACACGGCCCGGCGCGTGCGGAGAACAGTCAGCACGCGCCGCGATCTACAGGGCGAACGTTGCCTGACGCGGCACTAGCGGGCGTGGATGCACCCGCTAGCCACCCTTGTTGACCGCTGCTGACCGCCTGCTTCTGGCACGGCCGTGGCAGGGCGACCTCTTCGTCCCGAACCATCGGCTGGACGGTCATTGTGGTCCAGGACGCTGGTCGATCCGGACGCCAGCCCTCAGGAGGTCAACCCAAGCGGTGATGCGCGTAGTTGAGCCACGGGACCGCCTTGCGGTTCTGGCCGGCACCGGGACGGGTGTAGTCGCACACGCCGGTCGGGAAAGCCTGGCGCAGTTGGTTCTGCTCGGCGTAGGTGAACGTCACCGGGTAGTCGGCGAAGTTCAGCGGTCGCAGCGCACAGCTGAGAACGTTCTCGGCCTGCGGCTCGCCGGCTTGCAGCCGTGGGTCCGATCCCACCGGGTAGGTGGCCGCGCACGGCCCGCTCGCCGGGTCGGTCAGTGGTTGCTGGATGCGGCTGGTGGCGGACAGGTAGCAGCCGTCGGCGAGGCCGGCCGGCTTGTCCGTGATCACTTTGGTCTGCCGGCTGCGTGTGGAGCGGTCGGCTTCGACGTTCGTCAACCAGTGGTCCATGGCGGCCAGTTCATAGCTGCTCGCGGCGGCCACCTGTTTCGGAGTGTTCTGGTTCTCGATGATCACCTGGTTGGCGGCGGTGCCGTTGGCCTGCGTCAGACGGGCCCGCATGACGAACGACCACTGAGTCGTGTGGAAGTCCCACAGGGGACCGCTGTTGTCCATGCCGACTCGCCCGTCGATGATCGGTGTGGTGCGCAGCCCCAGTCCCGCGCTGTCGACGATGTCGTCACGATAGGCCGCCTCCAGCGCCCGCGGGTCCGCCTGGTTGCGCTGCGTCACGGGCGTGCCGGTCGCGTCGTAGCCGCCGATTCCGCCGTTGAGGGCGACGAACTGAGCCGGGCTGATCTGTCCGCGCTTCAGTGCCGCGAGACCGTACTGCATGCCCACGTTGTCCAGTGTGCGGCGCACGAAACCGGTGACCGGGTCACGGCCGAACTGGTTCGCGTACGACTCCACGGCACTGCACTTCACGCCGTTCGGGTTGGTCACCGGATTCCAGATGGCCGCAGGTGGGATGGTGCTGTCGTTCGCGATGATCTCCTTGTTGCAGCTGTCTGCGGCGGTGATCCGGTTGGCGAAATAGTCATCGGCGGACACACAGGTGTCGTAGTCGGGGAAGCCCGCCACCGCCTGCCGCTGTGCGGTGGTGAACGACGAGCCGGCCCTGGCGAAGAACCGGTCGAGCAGACGGCAGTCGGACACGTCCTTCATCACGGTGAGCGGATCGGGGAGGGAGTACCCGGGGACGATGCCGTCCAGGATGCCGGGGTAGGCGTCGGCGATGTCGTACTGCTGCATGGCCCCGCCGGACCCGCCCCAGCCGATGGTGTGGGCCACGGGGCCGTAGGTGTCGATGAAGTGTTCCTTGACCATCATCGCCGCTTCAGCGGAAACGATGGTGCTGCAGTTGTGGTCGAGCACGTTGAGGCTGGACGAGGCGACCGCGTAGCCCTGGGACAGGAACAGGTCGTCGAGCACCCCACCGGTACTGTTGCCCTGGTGGTGGCCGCCGTTGCAGCCGCCGCCGAACGTGTAGACCAGCCGGTCGTTCCAGCTCGTGTCCCGGCGCAACGGTGAGGGATCGGTACCGTCGTAGAGCGCGGCGGTCTGGTAGACGGCGCGGTCGATGGTGCCGCTCTCCACCCGGACGATGTACGGCACCGCACGCCCGTCGACCGTCGCGGTGGCCAGGTCGGCAGGGCGGTCGGCAGGGTGGGCCAGCGGGGCGAACGTACCGCCGGAGGTGCGGTACCGGTAGCTGACCACGGTGGGTGTGGAGCACAGCGGCTGGACGGCAGGGGCAAGGCCGAACGCTGTCGTTTCGCAGTAGAAGGGCCGCTGCCGCGGCCCGGAGAGGACCGGGCCGGACGCAGCGTGGTTGACCACGGTCAGCTCGGCAGCCCGCCCTCGGGACGTGGCCGTGATGTGGTTGGCGCCCGGCCGCAGGCCGGTGACCGATCCGAGCAGTGAACCGTCCGGCTGGCGCACGAACCCGCCGACCTCTCGTCCGTTCTCCCTCACCCGCACCGGGCCGTCGCCGGTCGCGGTGATCCGCACGAGCGCCCTGCCGCCAGTGATCAACCTCGGGTCCGGATTCGACACGGTGGCCATGTTCATGGAGGGCGGACCGGCCATGCGGGTTACCACCGACGCAGGAACGGGCGCCGGCAGCACTGTGCCCAGCAGCACGGCGCCGGCCGAGGCCACGCCGGCCAGCGGGATGGGAATCGACTTCATGGGGAAGCTCTCGTCCTGCTAGTCGTTGAAGTAGTGGCCGTTGTCGAGGTCCGGGATGAGTGCCGGGTGAGCGGGATGCCATCCGAGTTGCTTGCGGGTCAGGGCGCTTGAGGTCGGGTTGTCGAGCGACACGAGGGCGGAGAGGAAGCCGAAATGTTCGCCCGCCTCCCCGGCGGTGATGCTGACGACCGGTAGCTCCAGTCGACGGCCGATGGCTTCGGCGATGTCGCGGAAGGGCACGCCCTCCTCGCCGGCTCCGTGGAGTATCGCGCCGGCCGGGGCGGCTTCCACCGCCAGCCGGTACAGGCGCGCCGCGTCGAGGCGGTGCACGGCGGGCCAGCGGTTCGATCCGTCGCCGACGAAGGCCGACACGCCCTTGGCGCGGGCGATGTCGATCAGGCGCGGGACGAAGCCCTTGTCGCCTTCACCGTGCACGGACGGCGCAAGCCGCACGATCGACGCGCGCACCCCACGCTCGGCCAGCGCCACAGCCGCGCTCTCCGATGCGACCCGGGGCAGCACTGACCCCGGGGCGGGTGCGATCTCCTCGGTCCCCAGGCGTCCCGGCGCGATCATCGTGAGCATCAAGGTGCCCGACGTGACCACCAGGGGCTTGTCCGTACCCTCGAGCGCCGCCCCGAGCGTGTCGACGGCACGCAGGTCCAGTCGGCCGGCGCCGGCATAGTCCGAGAAGTCGTGGCTGAAGGCGAGATGGATGACGCCCTCCGCCGCGGCGGCACCGCGGCGCAGACTGTCGACGCCGTCGAGGTCCCCGCGGTGCACTGCGGCCCCGACAGCCGCCAAGGCCGTCGCAGCCCGGTCCGAACGGGCAAGCCCGACAACCTCGTGTCCGGCATCGAGGAGTTCGCGCACGACCGCGGATCCGATGTATCCCGTCGCGCCTGTAACAAAGATACGCACCGTCAATTTCCTTTGGCTGCTTCGAGTTGATGGCTCTGGTCGGTACGGCCGCAGAATGCGGCCGAGGGGTGGTCCACCGGCTCGCACGCATCGTGACGCCACGCGTCCCCGCGTCCCGTCCCGCCTCGCGGGACGGCCCGGCTTCGGTCGTCGGTGGATGGCCTGTCCAGTCAATCCGGCCCCGCAGCGGACCTGAAGGACCGATCCGGTCCCCGTTGATACCCTGTCGGTATGAATGATCTGGAGGTGCGGCAACTCCGGTACTTCGTGGCGGTTGCCGAGGAGCTGCACTTCGGGCGTGCGGCCGAGCGGCTGGGCATGGCACAGCCCCCGCTCTCGCGGGCGATCCGGCAACTGGAGCGCCAGCTCGGGGTGCGACTCTTGGAGCGCACCACACGTCAGGTCAGGCTCACCGCGGCCGGAGAGGTCTTCCTGCGCGACGCCCGGACCGCGCTCGACGCGGTCACGGCGGCCGGCAGGCGGGCCCGGCACGCAGGCCGGCCCGTGCCGCGGCTGCGGCTCGCGCTCAGGGCCGACTACGACGCCGGGCTGCTCCCGCAGATCCTCACCGCGTACCAGGGCGAGGTCGCGGCGACGCCGGTGGAGTTGGTGATGAGCGGCAAGGAGCAGGCGCAGGCGCTACGCGACGGCCGTGCCGATGTCGCATTGCTGTACGCCCCGTTCGACGACCGCGGTCTGGACGTCGAAGTGGTACTGACGGAGCCCGGCGTGGTGGTCCTGGCGGCTGCCGACCCCCTGGCCTCCCGCTCGTGTCTGCGCCTTGCCGATCTGGCCGACCGAAGTCTTCCCGACGGAACTCCCGCCGACCAGATCGCCGGACTACGCTCGCTCGGCATGGTCACCCGGGACGGCCAGGACCAGCCGCAGACGGTCCAACGCGGGCTCGTGACCCAAGCCCCGCCCACCGCCATGAATCTGGCGCAGATCTTCAAACTGATCGAAGTGGGCAGTGTCGTCTTCTTCCTCCCCGCCTCGGTGGCGCGTCGCTACTCGCGGCCGGGGGTGGCCTACCAGCCCGTCAGCGACCTTCCGGCAGCCACGCTGGCCGTGGCCTGGCCCCAGGAGTCGCACTCGCCGGCCGTCGCGGCCTTCGTCCGTGTGGCCACAGCCGTCGCAGCTGCCGCTCAGGCCGAAGCGGGAACACCGCAGCGTCATGACTAGGTGTCTTCGGCACAGCGCGGGTGTGCGGTGGTCACGCGCGGCGGCTGCGGGCCCGTCGCCGGTTACTGAGCGTCGGCGGCCATGTGCTCCTGGACGACGGCCCGGGTGAGGGTCGTCGCCGTGTGTACGACGCTCGCGATCGCGTCCTCGAGGTCCAGCCCGTACAGGTCGGTCAGGTTGAAGAGCGGTTCGGCGCTGACGACGATCGCGAGGTCGCGGTTGAGCTGCTCCATCGCGGCAGTGTCCGCGCCGAGGGTGTCGACCAGTGGGGCGAGCGCGTGTTCTATCAGGCCGAAGCGCAGGCCGGGGCCGGCGTCGGCCTGGTCGGGCCGGGTGCGGGGATCCGGGGTGTGGCTGAAGTCGGCCGGGTTGGTCGCCAGGCCAACGCGCAGGCATCCCGCCAGGTCGGCGCCGATGTCCACTCCGATTGATGGTCGGGGAGTGGCCGAGCCCGGCCGAGACGCAGTGGAAGAGCGATTTCGCCGTCGTCGTCAGTGCCAAGACACTCTTCGCCCTCACCGACCCGCTCGGCGCTGACCCCGGCGCTGCCGTTGTCAGCGCCGTCCGTAGCGCGACCGCCTTGACCCAAGCCGCCGTGAAAGGGAATGTCGCCGCCCGCCCGCCGAAGTCACTTGACGCCCTCCGCAACCAGCGTGCGCCGGCCTTCAGCCGTGGCCGACACTCGTACGGGTCATGCAGGCAGGGAACGGTGTCCGATGAGGTGCTCGCCGGCTGCGGCGGAGGCCCGCACGGCGTCATATCCGCAGGCGCGCATCGCGCTCTCGTAGTCGCCGATCGCGGACAGCAAGGGTTTCGCGCCGGAGGCAGCAGCGACGAGTTCGGTCCCCAGCGCCTGGGCGTCGCGCAGGGCGGTGTTGGCGCCCAGTCCCAGAGCCGGGCTCATGGCGTGGACCGCGTCGCCGACGACGGTCACCTGTGTCGGTCCCCATGGTGCTGCGGGGACATGGCTGCGCAGGGTCAGGGGTTGCACGGTGGCCACGTCCCACAGACGGACGAGTTGGATCAGGTCGGGATGCCAGGACGCAACCCGCTGCAGGGCGTAGCGCTTCAGATCCGCGGGAGAGGACGTGTACAGCTGGGTGTCGTCAGGCATCCGGGTGGCCTTGGCGCTGAAGATGCCCAGCGCGAAGTCGCGGCCGATCTCGTCCCGGAACGCCGGGTCGTGCTCGCGGACCAGGGGTGTGCGTGGGTTGCTGCGTTCCAGGGGCGCGAAGCTGACGATGTCGTGGTGGGGGCCGTTGACCAGTGTGAAGGCGGAGTACAGCTGCGTGGGGATGCGGCTTTTGGTCTCCTCGGTGAGTGGGATCTTCGCCGCGATGTGGCGGGCCTCAAGGTCGACGGTCCGGTGGTCCGGCAGGCGTTGTGCGCGCACGGCGGAGTGGATGCCGTCGGCGCCGACCAGCACGTCGGCTTCCGCGGTACGACCGCCGGCGAGGTGTACGGTGATGGTGGCGTCGGGATGGCTTTGGTAACCGGTGACCCGTGCACCGAAGCGGACTGTCTCCTCCAGGCCGGAGTACAGGATCCTGCGCAGGGTCGAGCGGTCGACCACCAGGTGTTCGGGGACGTCGGCATGAGGGTTTCCGGTGCCGCGGGATGCGGTGAGCTCACGGACCGGGCCGGGATTGAGCTGCTCGTCGAAGAGAAGCGCGTCCTGGCGCGGGATTCCGGCCGTGGCCAGGGACAGTTCACGTGTGCGGGGGTCCAGAACGTCATTGATCGCCGTGGTTCCGGTGGAGTTGATGTGCAGTCGGTAGCCGGGGTTGCGGGTGATCAGGTCGGGGTCGCGCTCGAAGACCGTGACATTCAGGCCGTTGTGGTGCAGTCGGCGGGCCAGGGTGAGACCGGCGAGGCCGGCGCCGGCGATGGCGACACGGAGAGTAGGCATGAGTTCTCCAGTTCAAGCGCTGGGACATGCGGAACTGCCGGGAACCGACCCGCATCCCAACCGAGGTGACTGCGGGCGGGAGGCCGGTGCAGCAGGGGCCTGGTAGCGCCTGCGGTGGGCGAGTGGTGCGGTCCCGGTGATGTCCGGGCTGCTGTCAGGCCGGAGGGAACCCGGCAGCAGCCCGGGGGTGCCCGGCGCACCGGCTGGGGTTGGGCCTGGGCGGGCCGGTCAGTGCTGCGGGTGGGCGTTGCCCGTCGGCGGCAACTGCGGTGCGGGCAGCCGGTCCTGGCCGACGAGGCGGTGACCGCGCTCGGCCGATTCGCGGACGGCGCCGAAGCCGTAGTCGCGCATCTCGTCCTCGTAGGCCCGTAGGGCGTCTGTGAGCGGTCGACCGGCGGCGGCCTCGACGAGGCGGGACGTGAGAACGCGGGCGTCGCGCAGCGCGGTGTTCGCGCCCACACCGATGGCGGGGCTCATGACGTGGATGGCGTCGCCGAGGAGCGTGACCGCGTTCGTTTCCCATGCGGTGGCGGGCACGCTGGTGCGGACCGAGACCGGGAAGATCGAGGCCGGGTCCTGGCGGGAGACGATCTCCGCCAGCCTGGGGTGCCAGCCCTCCAGCAGCGACAGGGTCATCGCCCGGAGCTCGGCGCCGCGCATGACGAACAACTGCTCGTCATTGCAGGGTAGTTGCTCCCGACGGGCGCCGAAGATGCAGGCCAGGTAGTCGCTGTCGTCGCTGAGCTCGATCCCGGGAGCCAGCCTCGCGGTCACCTCGTGCTGCGGTTCGTGGTACTGCACCGGCGCGAGCCCGAGGAAGCGCCGCTGCGGGCCGATGACGGTGGTCCACAGGCCCAACAAGTCGGAGGGGACCAGTTCCTGGGCAGCATCGCCGACGAGCGGGACCTTGCCGTACAGCAGCCGCAGCCCCGCGTCGACGACCTGAGTCTTGGGCAGACGCTGCCTTCGGGTTGCAGAGTTGACCCCGTCGGCACCGATCAGCACGTCCCCGGTGGCGCTCGTCCCGTCCGCGAAGTGCGCGGTCACCGTGCCCGAGTGATTGGTTTCATAGTGGGTCAGCGCGGAGCCGTAGTGCACGGACTTCTCCAGTCCGGCCAGCAGGATCTGGCGCAGGGTCCTGCGGTTGACCGCCAGGTGCCCGCCGCCCGGCAGGTCCTCCACCACCGGCAGTTCCTGCGCGTGCAGCAGGCCCAGCCGGTGGTCGAAGGAGTCCATTCGCGCCCCGGGTGTTCCGGCGGTGGCGGCGAACACCTCGAACGCCTGCGGCGTCAGCAGCGCCTTGAGCGCGGTGATGCCGTCCGGATTGATGCGGATGCGATAGCCCTGGCTGCGGAAGTCGGGGCCGGGGTCCTTCTCGTGGACGGCGACGTTGATGCCCGCCCGCTGGAGTCCTTGTGCGAGAGCGAGGCCGCCCAGGCCGCCCCCGGCGATGATGGCATGCAGGTCCGACACAGTTGTGTCCCTTCTCGATCATGTTACGAAAAGGGACGCACCGGACGTGCCTCAATGGGCACCGTACGAGCGAGTGATCGCCATCCGGACTACCTACCGGACCGTGACTTTCGTACGTCCGTCAATGACCGTAACAGACAACCGGGCCTCGTCAACCCCGGACCGAGGCGGTACCTGTTGTCCCGATGCCGCTTCCATGTGCCTGCCCGCTGGGGCCGGCACATGGAAGCGGGGCGTGGAACTCAGGACCGGCCGGGCCTCACGAAGGCGTCGACGAAAGTGCTGACGACGCCCGTCTGGGCGAGGACGAGGCCCCGCTCGGAAAGCGCGGTCGGGAGTCGTCACACCAGGCCGAGCCGTAGAAGGGCCGCCGATGATGAAAGATCCCGGTCTACAGGCCGATACCGAACAAGGATGCAGCGTTTCCGGAAGAGAACTGTTGGCGCTCTGTCTCGGAGGAGAAGTGACCCAAGAAAGAACCAATTTCCTCTTTAGTCGGCCGTTGGAAGGGGTAGTCCGTGGCGAACATCAAACGGTCGACCGAGGTCACCGACAGAGCATGATGCAGGTGAGCCGGGTTGAGCATGCCGGAGGCGGTGATGTGGAAATTCGATCGGACGCAGTCGGACACGGAGCGCTGCAGGCCAGCGGTCCGGGAGATGCTGTCGGCCCGATCGAGCCAGAAAAGCAACGTCTCTCCCCAATGGCCGAGCACGATCTGAAGGTCGGGATGACGGTCGAAAGTACCTCGGAGGATCAGCCGCAAGGCTGCTGTTGCGGCATCCAGGTGCCATCCCCAGCCGAAAGTGGCCACGGCGAGTTCCGTCATGGGGTCGAATCCTCGGTATGAGGCGTCACGGACGGCTCGCGATGGCAGTTGGGGATGAATGAACACGGGCTGACCAAGTTCCGAGGCCACGCCGAAAAAATCGTCGTAGACGGGATCGTCGAGAAACAGTTCCCCTGCTCGGCCGTACACCATGGTTCCCACGTGCCCCATACTCGCGGCGCGTTCAAGCTCGGCTGGGACGTCCTTCGGTGAGGACATGGGCAAGGTGGACATCGAGCGAAGACGGGCAGGGTTTCGGGCGACGGCCGCCGCGGCCACGTCGTTCGCGGCGCGACTCAGCGCCAGGGCTTCTCCGGGTGGCAGCGGCTGGGTTCCCGGCGGTGTCAGGGCGAGGATCGACACGTCGATACCCTGCGCGTTCATCGCCGCGATCCGGCCCGCCTCCAGGTCCTCCAAGCGCTCCCGGTTGTCGTCCATTTCCCCGAAAACGAGACTTTCATCCGGGTGCGGCAGGGTGTGGAGGGCCGCCGTCAGATCCGGCATGCTCCAGTGTTCTTCGATGGCGACGATCGGCACGATCTCCTCCTTGAGGCCGCTCCAAGCCGGCCGGTGGCGAGCGGTGAGCACTGGGGTGGGCCGCAGGGATCACCAGGGGACGGTCTGGCCGAAGCGGTCCAGATAGGCCAGGCCGGGCGTGCCCAGTCGGGAGAGCAGGACGTCCACCAGCAAGGGGACGGTCTCCTCGATGGTGTATGGCGCATCCGGACCGCCCAGGGCGGTGCGTATCCAGCCCGGCGCCATGAGCACGAAGGCGCGCCGCGTCTCCCCCTGCCGGGCCGCGAAGCTCCGCAGGAACATGTTCAGGGCTGCTTTGCTCCCCCGGTAGACCTCGCGGCCTCCCGTCGCGTTGTTCGTGATGCTGCCCTGTCCGGAGGACATCGCCCCGATGAGTCCCGCCGGGGACACCAGGTCTTCGAGGGCTTCGATGACGCGCATGGGGCTCAGCGCGTTGGTGACCATCACGTCGATGAAGTCGGCCGTCGCAACCCCGCCGATGGGCGTCTGCTCATTGTTGGTCGTGCCCGCGTTGACGAAGAGCACGTCGAGTCGGCGGTGCGCCAGACGTTCGTGCAGCGGGGGCAGGTGGCCGGGGTCGTTGATGTCGAGATGCTCGATGGTCACCCTCCCGTCGGCGCGGTCCGCGAGGTCGTGCAGCGGCGTTCGGGCAGTGGTGTCGCGAGCGGTGCCGACGACGTTCCAGCCCCTGCCGAGGAACTCCGCCGCCATCGCGTGACCGAGGCCGCGCGAGGCCCCGACGATGAGAGCGGTCGGTGGGTGTTGTTCGGTGGAGGTCGATGACATGCAGCGTCATCTCCGTTCTTCGAGCGTTGGACTCCGTTCGGGCATCGGTCGAGGCCCCGGGATCGGCACAGCGCGGTGCCCGCTGCCGCGGCCCTTCAACCCGTGCGGTTCAAGTGTTTCGTCCGCGCCGCATCGCAGGCGAGCTACGAGGGCTCGTTTGTAGGATTGGCGACATGGCAAGGGCGCTCATGACGGAATCCGCTTCGATTCAGCCCGACGATGTGCGAATCATTCGTGCGTTGCAGATCGCTCCGCGGGCTTCGTTCGCCGCCATCGCGACCGCCCTCGGTCTGACCGAGAGCGCCGTCAACCGCCGGTATCGCCGGCTCCGCGCCGACGGCGTCATACGCGTGGCCGGCGTGGTGAACCCGGGTGCCCTGGGGCAGAGCAGGTGGCTGGTGCGGCTGCGCTGCCGTCCCGGCAGTGTCGCGGCGATCGCCGACGCGCTCGCCAAGCGTGACGACATCAACTGGGTAGCCCTGGGTGCGGCGGGCTGTGAGGTCACCTGCGCGACGCAATCCCGGACGCGGGAACAACGCGAGGATCTCCTGGTGCAGCGGCTTCCCCGCACCGCGGCGGTGATCGACATCAACGCCGTCGCCATGCTCCGGCAGTTCCTCGGAGGTCGCGGCCACTACTGGTCCGCCCTGCAGGGCACACTGTCCCCTCGGGAGGAAGCAGCGTTGGGGAGCGGCGGGCCCCCTTTCACCGAGTCTCCGGTCGTCACCCGCGAGCCACTGCGCCTCACCCCCGAGGACGAGAAGTTGCTCGATACGCTCGCCGCCGATGGCCGCGCCAGTCTCGTCGATCTCGCCACAGCCGCAGACCTCACTCCGGGACGCGCCTCGCGGCGCCTTGAGGCTCTGCTCCAGCATCGCGTCGTCCACATCGACGTCGAGATCGCCGCAGCAGCCCTGGGCTATCACGCTCGCGCTCACCTCTGGCTTCGCGTGCACCCGTCGGCGGTGAAGAGCGCGGGACGCACACTCGCGCAGGAACCCGAGATCGCCTTCGCCGCAGCCATCTCCGGGCCCTGGAACGTCCATGCCGTCGCACACACCCGGGACCTCGACGAACTGTTCGAGTTCACCTCGGAACGCATCGGGTCCCTGACCGGACTGCAGAGCATGGAGGTCTCACCCGTGCTGAAGTACGTCAAACAGGCCGGCACCCGTCTCTTGGACGATCGCCTCGTCGAGCCGTCCAGCGCTCGCGCGCGACGCTGAGAGGCTGTGCCGCGACCAGCCGCTCGACGGGTGCCGAACCTGCTGAGGCGTCTTCCACCGCGAGTCGGAAGAGGCGCGCCGCGACTCAAGGGCGGCCACGGCCTCGGTGCTCATCTCGTGCCGAGCCGCGACCGCGGAAGAACGATGGCCTCGTGCAACTAAGGCATTAAATCCCTTCCGCACCGGTGGCCGGACGCAGGCCGATGGCGGCCGTCACCTCCGTCCACTGCTTGCCGGCTAGGCCGTTTCTGATGGCTCTTGCTGGGCTGGGTGGATCAGCTCTTGGGCTGGGCAGGTGCGTGTCATGGTGCGGCGACACGAGCTCACGGACGGGCAGTGGCAGAAGTTCGAGCCGTTACTGCCCGCGAACGGCAAGCCTGGCGGGCAGTGGTCCGATCACCGCAAGGTGCTCAATGGAGTGCTGTTCCGGGCCGGTACGGGGTGCCCTGGCCGGACCTGCCTGAGCGGTACGGCCCCTGGCAGACCGTCTATGAACGGCATCGCCGCTGGTCGGCGGATGCAACGTGGCGGCAGATCCTGGCCGAGTTACAGATCGAGGCCGACGCCGCCGATCCCGACGGGGCACTGGCCCAAGGCGGTAGAAGCGGAGAGAGCGCAGCGCAGGCGCGAATGGGCCGTGAACATCGACTCCACCTCCTGCCGGGCACATCAGCATGCGGCTGGGGCCCGGCGTCGGCCGCCACGCGACTACCCGCAAAAGGGGGCGGTGCGCGTGTGGAAGCGGATGGGCGGGAGGCACTGGGGCGCTCACGGGGCGGACTGACCAGCAAAATCCACCTGCTGCGCCCGATGAGCCGAGTGAAACCGCTTGGTTCGGTCGACGACCTGTGTGTTGTTCAGTGGCCGATGCTGTCCAGTTCAGCCACGTCCTCGTCGGAGAGGGAGAGCCCGGCGCCTGCAATGTTCTCGCGCAGGTGGGCGGTTGACGAGGTACCAGGGATGAGCAGGATGTTCGGCGAGCGTTGCATCAGCCAGGCCAGCGCGACTGACATCGGCGTCGCCTCCAGCCGGCTCGCGACCTGCGAGAGGGCTTCGGACTGCAGCGGCGTGAAGCCTCCCAGGGGGAAGAACGGCACGTAGGCGATGCCGTCGGCGGCGAGGTGGTCCACGAGGTCGTCGTCGTGGCGGTGGGCGAGGTTGTACATGTTCTGCACGCACACGATCGGGGCGATGCCGCGTGCCTCGGCAATCTGCTCCGCGGTGACGTTGCTGACGCCGAGGTGACGGATCAAGCCCTCTCGCTGGAGGTCGACGAGCGTTTCGAATGCTTCGGTGATCGAGCCGGGCTGGGGGCCCTCAGTGTCGCCCATACGCATGTTGACCAGGTCAAGCGCCTCGACGCCGAGGGATTCGAGGTTCTCGTGGACCTGCTTGCGCAGGTCTTCGGGGCGCCGGGCCGTGGGCCAGCCGCCCTGCGCGTCGCGGGTCGCGCCCACCTTGGTGGCGATGAACAGAGACTCCGGGTAGGGGTGCAGCGCTTCGCGGATCAGCTCATTCGTGATGCGTGGTCCGTAGGCGTCGCTGGTGTCGATGTGGGTGATCCCGAGGCTGACTGCCTCGCGCAGGACGGCCAGGGCGCCGTCGTGGTCAGCGGGCGGCCCCATGACCCACGGTCCGGCGAGCTGCATCGCGCCATAGCCGAATCGGGTGACGGTCGAGTCACCGAGCGTCCAGGTTCCGCCGGGAAGAGGTGTGGAGGGCCTGTTCATCGTGATGCCTTTCTACTTATTGCGAGGGGTGGTGTCTCCGGCCCCCTTGAACCAGCATTGGAGACAAACTTCCCATCGGGAAGTAGGCACTCTGAAGTGCCTAACTAACCCAGAGGGTGCGAGGCGGGATCAATGGCGACGACGAAGGCCGACAAGAAGGCGGAGTACAACACGTTTCTGGCGGTGTGCCCCAGCCGTCAGCTCCTCGACCGGATCTCAGACAAGTGGGTCGTCCTGATCCTGTGCGCACTGGGCGGTGACGCGTCCGAACAGCCCGGCGCATCGCACGCCCCGACGGCGATGCGCTTCTCCGAACTCGCCCGGCTACTGGCCGGCGTCAGCCAGAAGATGCTGACCCAGACCCTACGAGCCCTCGAACGCGACGGCTTGCTCACCCGCACCGCGACACCGACGGTCCCCGTCACCGTCACCTACGAGCTGACCGACCTCGGCCTCTCACTTCACCATCTGACACGCGGGCTCGGACAGTGGGCGCAGTGACCGACCTCGGCCTCTCACTTCACCATCTGACACGCGGGCTCGGACAGTGGGCGCAGACCCACATGGGTCAAGTCATCGCTAACCGCGAGAAGCACGACGCACGAGCTTCCTAGCGTGGACGGCGTTCTCCGCCTCTGCTGCGGGCTGAGATGAACCTGACCTTGCGTGACGTGCAGTGGACGCGGATCGAGCCGCTGTTCCGGGACCGGACGCTGCGACTGGGCTGAGGCCGGAACGAGGAGCGGCTGATCCAAACGAAGACGCCTGGTTGATGCGGGCCATGAGGTTTCTCCGCGGTACTTCGCGCCGCCCACCACCTCGCCAGGGCCTTACGCACAGCGCCGTCGGCCCTGACCACCTGTGCGCCTGCCTAGCGGACCCGGTTCGCCATGTCCTCGATCGTCTTGATGACGACGTCGGGCCGGTCGATCGGGATGTCGTGAGAGCTGCGATCCGCCACGACCAGGCGGCGGTTGGGTTCTGCGCTGACGAACTCCTGCTGGGCTTGTCGCCACAGTTGGGCGTCGACGGGTGTGGGGAAGGGAGTCTTGGCGGACACGATCGCGGTGGCGGGCACGCTCTGGGGCCAGGACAGCTTGTGGTAGGCGCGGTGTACGGGCCCGTAGTGGTCGGCCTCGGCGAGGAGCTGGCGGGTCGCCCGGGTCTGAGGGTGCTTCTTGAGCGCTGCGATCTGCTGCTCGTTCGCGGCAACCAGTTTGGCGGTCTCGCCGTCGGTGTAGAACTCGGGGAGGCTGGCGTCCACGAGGACGGCGCCGTTGATCCAGCGCGGGTGCTGCCTGACGAAGTATGTCGCGATCTCCCCGGCGAGGGAGTGGGAGACCAGGACCACGTTCTTGGTGACTCCCAGCTGCGTCAGGCCGGCCGTGAGGTCGGAGGCGGCGTTCTGTGCCCTCCATGGCCCGGGTACGTCGCTGCTCCTGCCTTCCCCGGTGCGGTCGTAGGTGATGATCTCGGACCCGGTCTGCTTCGCGAGGACGGGCACGATCTTCTTCCAGTACGACGCGTCGAGGCCTCCGCCGGCGTCGAGGACGATGGCCGGGCCATGGCCAGGCGTCACGTAGAACGCCAGCTTGTGACCGTGGTTGGTGATCATGTGCAGTGAGGGCTGGGCGACGGTCGTTGCCGTCGGGGACGCCGAGGACGCCGTTGCACTGGTTCGGGACACGGTTGTAGCCGGTTGCGCGTTCTTTGCAGTGGCTGCGTCGCAGGCGGTGAGGCCACAGGCGGCGACTGCGATGGAGGCCAGGGCGAGCGTCGCGTGCCGTCGTCGCCGACGCCGTGCGGTGGGACTGGGCATGGGGGTTCCTTCCGCGAGAGTGGAGGAGGAGGTTGAGGCCGACCGTCGGCGACCTCGATGTGTCGAAAGATTTCGACGTCCCAAGCCTCGTCGTCCGCAGAGACGACCGCGACGGTGCACGCCCCCGAGAAGTGAGGGGGGACAGCCCCACCACGAGAGACTGGCTGCGCATTTGGCAGAAGGCTGAGTGGGTGCCCACGGAGAACGTTCACCCATTGAGGCTCTTCAAGCTCATGTCGGTCGGCGAGGATCAGCGTTTGAACGGCCTTGACTTGGGTGCCCTCCGGGCTGGGGGCTGGAGGCTCTCGACGAAAGATGGGCCGGGATGTCGAGACCGGCGTGGGGGCTCCGTTTCAGGGGCAGATGCGGTCAGCGTGGCCGCACCATCCCCCGTACCGGCAGGACAGTCACGCGCAAACTCATCGTCCAGCAGTGGGTTACCGTCGACAACATCGCCGCGGAGGAGGACGGCGGGCTCAGCTTCGTGTCAGGGGAGCCCTTTTCCGAGACCACGAACCCTGCGTT
Organism: Streptomyces sp. NPDC001093; assembly: GCF_040298985.1. Lineage (NCBI taxonomy): Bacteria > Bacillati > Actinomycetota > Actinomycetes > Kitasatosporales > Streptomycetaceae > Streptomyces > Streptomyces sp. NPDC001093. The sequence continues at coordinate 150,430 of NZ_JBEPBF010000003.1, forward strand.
CAAGGCAACTCGGTGTGGCTGGCGCCGATGGCGGCGTCACGGGCCCTGGCTTGGGGGTCGTTTCGGCGCGTCGGGGCTGTGTCCCAGTTCGCTTGATTTTCCGTCAGTTCGGTGCGGGCGCCGCACCGTCGAGGACGAGGTCGATGATCCGCCGGCTTGCCTGTTCCGGGTCGAGCTGGTCGGTGCTGCCCGATGCCATGCGGGCGAGGAGGGGGGAGACGAGCAGGTCGGAGATCAGGTCGGGGTCGACGTCGGGGCGGATCTCTCCTCGTTCTACGCCGCGTCGTAGGACACGGTTCATGGCTTCCCGGCGGGGGGTGACGATCTCCTCGAAGTAGCGACTGTGCAGCCTGGGGAAGGTTGCGGCCTCGGCGTTGAGGGCGCGCAGCATGCTGCTGGCTCGTTTGTCGGCGACGCGCTCGGCCAGAGCCTGCAGCAGGAGTGCGAGGTCGCCGCGGGTGTCTGCGCCGGTCGGCGAGGGCCGCCGTTTGTTGATCGTCTCAAGCACGTCAAGATAGAGCTCGTCCTTGGTCTTCCAGCGCCGGTAGACGCTGTTGCGCGAGACGCCGGCCTGCTTGGCGATGGTCACCAGCGACAGGCCGGTGAGGGTGGCGCCGGCGGCCACCATGTCGAGGACCGCGTCGATGATGGCCGTGTCGGTGGCAGGGTCACGCTGGCGGCCCCCGCGGCGGCTGGGGAGTTCCGTGGTCACCCCGGTAACGATACAACCCTGTTGCGTTTGGGTGCCGCCCTGAGGCAATAATGGAACAGACCTGTTCTGTTTCTTTTGGGGGTTCCGATGTCTCTGCCCGGTTCCACCGTTCCGGCCACCGGAGTCGGCACCAAGACTGCTTCGGCCACTGCCGCTCCACCGCCGGCCGCCCGTGTCCCGGTCCTGATCGTGGGCGGCAGCATTGTCGGGGCTTCGGCCGCGCTGTTTCTCGCGGCCCGAGGCATCACCCCTGTCCTGGTCGAGAAGCACTCCGCTGTCTCGACCAGGCTGCGCGCCAAGCTGTTCTATCCGCGCACGATGGAGGCATACCGCTCGGTCGGCGCCGGCCGGGACGTGTACGCCATCCAGAACCGGCTCCCGCCGGCCGACCACGCCGCGGCGGTCGCCTCACTCAATGGCCCGGAGTTGCGGCGCTGGCGGCTGCCGGCCGCACAGGACTTCAGCAGCGTCTCCCCCTGCCCCAGCGCCTTCGTCAAACAGGCCGATCTGGAGAAGGTCGTCCGCGCGCACGCCCGTGCTGCCGGCGCCGACCTGCGCCTTGGCCACCGACTTCTCGAACTGCGCCGTCACGACGACCACGTCGTGGCGGTGATCCGCGGCGTCGACGGTGCCACCTACACCGTGTCTGCCGACTACCTGCTGGCCGCGGACGGAAACGGCAGCGCCATCCGCGAGGGCCTGGGCATCGGCCGCAGCGGCACCGAGGCGGTCGCGCACATCATGGAGATCGGTTTCGAAGCCGACCTGCGCCAAGTGCTCGACGGCCGCCGGCTCGCCCTGGCCTTTACCGGCCCGCCCGAGCACGCGTTCCTGAGCTGGAACACGGCACAGGACCGCGGGACGGTGTCGGTGACCTACCCCGAAACCACGGATCCAGCCACGTTCGACGACCAGCGCTGCCGCGGCATCGTCTCTCGCGCGCTCGGCCTGCCGCCATCGCACTTCACGCTCACGGGACACCGGCCCTGGCAGATGGGCGGCTGGCTGGCCGACTCCTATCGTGTCGGCCGGATCTTCCTGCTCGGCGACGCGGTCCACGTCACCCCGCCGACCGGCGGATTCGGCGCCAACACCGGCATCCAGGACGCATGGAACCTCACCACCAAACTGGTCTCGGTCCTGCGCGGCCACGCCGACCCGAGGCTTCTGGAGGACTACGAACCCGAGCGCCGCGCAGTGGGCCGGATCACCGTGGAACAGGCGCTACTGCGCGCCCGCGACCGCGCCCAGGTCCCGATCGAGGACCGCCCACTGCTCAGCGAGGCGGCAGTGGCCATCGGCTACCGCTACCCCATACCCGGCGCCGCCACGGTCGCCGGCCTGCCGACGGCCGACGAACCGGACCGCTGGCACGGCGAGCCCGGCACCCGGCTGCCGCACGTGCTCCTCCCCGGCAAGGACGGGCCCCGCTCCACGCTCGACCTGGTCCGCGCCGGCCGCTACCTGATGCTCGCCGGCCCCGAAGGACGCCCCTGGACCAGAGCCGCACGCGAGCTGGATCCGCACCGCGCCTTCCTCGACACGGCACTCCTGCCCCGTCGGATCGCCCCTGCAACGGCACGCCCCACCGACACCTGCGGCATCGGCGACCACGGCGCACTGCTGGTCCGCCCCGACCACGTGATTGCCTGGCGCACTGCCCACGCCGCCCCGGACGCTCTCACGGTCCTCGCCGCCGCCACGCGACGAGCGTTGGGGGCCGACCGTCCCGCACCATGCTGAGCAGGTTCGACGGGCGGCGACAACCATGTACGCGGTCGACCTGCGCAGCCACCGGTCGAGCGACCCGCTCCGGTACTCCGTCGAACGCACGTGGGACGACCTGGTTCCGCAGGACCTCGGATCAAAGAGATGGCCGGACGTTTCCCGGACTGCCGGATTGTCACCATTCCAGGGACGGTGACCTGGTCCATGACGCGATGCAGGGTCAGTTCACTGACGCTGTCGTGGGATTCGCACGGCCCGTAGAGTCCCGTGTCCACACTGCCAGGAAACGGTGGGGTCTGGTGATCGATATATCGAGCACACGCCACCTGTCGCTTCTGGCAGACGGCGACGGGGTGTGCGATGGCCGAACTCGGTGACTCGCGCTCCGCCGAACGCTGCTCACCCCGCCGCGGAAGAAGTCCAGGGTGTTCGGTCTCGACGTCTACCACCTGAACAGCAGGATCGAACTGCTGCACACGGGTCCCACAGGTCTTGCCTGTGGCGACGAGTTGGTGATGGAACTCGAAGGCGAGCGCACCCCTGCCCAGAAGCCCGTGCCTGTTCACCGGTGGGTCCGACGACGCTCCCACGCGGCGTTCGCGCTGCACCGCAACGCCCTTGTCGAGCAGGGTCTGCTGAGCCCGGGACATAGCCCGATTCTCAGGAGGCCGCGCTACCACCCGAACTCACGCGTCCGCGATGCGCTGATCTGCCACCTGCAGGCGGTCTGCCAGGGCGAGAGTCCGCTGGATGCGCACATGCTGTTCCTGCTCGCCCTCGTAAAGGGCGCCCAGCTGAGCGGGGAGTTCGGCCTTAGCTGGAGCCGACTCCAAAAGCCGGGCGTGGTGGACGGCGTGGGGCCGGCGGCTCATCTCCCTGAAGACCTGCGGGACGCCAGCATCGTCCTCGGTGCCTTGGTGCCGACTCGGGAGAACAACGGACCTGGCCCCACGCAAATGAGTACATAGGTGTCGTATCCCCTGCCCGTTGGAGCGGGCAGGCCATCCGCAGCTGGACCCGTGACCCGGCCAAGACTGTGCGCCGACCGCAAGCATCCTGGCCGACGGACCAGTTGACGTCTAACCATCCGATGACAGGCGGTCGAGCCACTCGCCCAGGAGGAGTTGCTCTGCGCCGCTCAGCGCCGTCTGCTCGGGCAGCAAAGCGCGCAGGGTCCGGGCCGCTTCGGCCGGACCTGCGACTTGCACGGCAGGCTGCTGGTGGGTGACGGCGGCGACCATCGACTCGCGCATGGCGATGAGCAGAGCCGGGTCGCGCTCGTCCTCGGGCAGAGAGAGCCAGGTCAGCACGGCGCCGCGCGCGGTGGCGTGAATGAGGGCGGCAGCGAGCTTCTCGTCGACGCGTAGCCAGCCGCCGGCGGCGAGGCGGCGGATGCGCCCCATCAGGATCTGCATGCCGGCCTGGAAGGCGGCCGATGTCGTGCCGCGTTTGGGTTCGCCGTACATCAGTACGTACAGCGCGGGGTTGGCGAGTCCGAACTCGACGCTGAGGTCCCAGCCCGCGCACAGGTCCGCGACCGGGTCCAGTTCCTCGCGGAGCGGTTGCTTGGCCGCAAGGAAGGTGGCGTAGCCGTGTTCCGCCACCGCCTCGAGCAGGCCGTCCTTGTCGCCGAACAGCCGGTAGATCGTCGGCGCCTGCACTCCGGCCGCCGCCGCCACCGCGCGGGTGGTGACCGCGTCGCGCCCTTCGCGCGCGAGCAGGTCGGCCGCGGCGTCGACCACCCGCCGCCGGACCGGCTCGCGAGTGCCCACCCCGCCCTCCGACTCGGTGGCTGGTGTGTCGCCGACCTTGGACCCCTCATGCATGAATCAACGATATCACCGAGCCCGTATCACTGATGTTTCCCGTGATAGCGTTCCTGAGATATCAATGGAAACACCGGCTGACGCGAGGAGAGTGACATGCCCGAGAAGCTGCGCATCGTAGGACTCGAGGAACACGTGGCCCTGCCGGTCCTACTCGATGCCTGGGCGCGAGCGGGAGTACCCCGGATTCCGCAACTCGGATACGGCGACGAGCCGTTCGCCCAGCGACTGCGCGACGTAGGCGAGCGCCGCCTGGCCGATATGGACGACCAGGGCCTGGACGTCGCGGTGCTGTCCCTGGCCTCACCCGGCGTGCAGAACCTCGCGGCCAAGGACGCCGTGCACGTCGCGGGTGAGGCCAACAACGCGCTCGCCGAGATCGTCGATGCCAACGCGCAGCGGTTCCAGGCGTTCGCGGCCATCCCGACACCCTCGCCGGAAGCCGCGGCGGCGGAACTGGAGCGCGCCGTCACGCACCTCGGCTTCCGCGGTGCGATGCTCTACGGGCGCACCGGCGACAAGCCGGCCGACGCGCCGGAGTTCGACGACCTCTACGCCACCGCCGAGCGCCTGCGGGTGCCGCTGCACTTCCACCCGCAGACCCCCGTGCCGGCGGTCCAGGAGGCGTACTACTCAGGTCTGCCAGGCGGAGTCGGACGCGCGCTCGCGACCGCCGGACTGGGCTGGTACTACGACCTCGGCGTGCAGTATCTGCGAATGATCTTCTCCGGCGTCTTCGACCGCCACCCCGGACTCCAGGTCATCGCCGGCCACTGGGGCGAGGTCGTTCTCTTCTACCTCGACCACATCGGCGTCCTGCAGGACATGGCGAAGCTGGAGCGGCCCCTGGCCGACTACTTCCGGCAGAACTTCTGGGTGGCGGGCAGCGGCACGGTCAGCGAGCGCTACCTCCGGTGGACGGCCGAGGTGGTCGGGACCGACCGCATGTTGTACTCGACCGACTACCCGTACACCTTCGGGACCCGGCCCGGCGGCTTCCCGTACCTCGACACCAGTGGTGGTGTCGCGCGCTCGTTCCTCGAGCAGGCACGGTTCACTGAGGCGGAGAAAGCCGCCATCGGCTCCGGCAACTGGGAAGGGCTGACCGGCCACGTGACCACGGGCCGGGGAGGCCGACGGTCGGTGTGATGTGTGCATTGCACGTAGGGTGTGGGCGGCCACGAGGGCGGGCGGTGGCGCATCGACGTTCTGGACCCCGGCCGGCACGTCCGGCTGACCGGACCGCCCTCACCTCGGACTTCGCGGCCCCGGGCGAGATCACCGTCTTCGACCGCGCCCTCGTCACCTTCGCGTCCGCTGCTGGGGCGGGTGCGGACACGGCCCGCTTCGGTAGAGCGCGGCGCCGACCTCGATGTACCTGTCGTACGCCTGCCGAGCGTGAGGCGGCTGAACTCCACAGCGCCTTGGCGCCTCACCGCTGCTGCCGCAGGTCGGACAGTGCCGCGGTAACTGTGATCTCTACATGGTCGATGCCCTGATCCAGGAAGGTGGTCAGGGCGTATGCCCTTCTTCGACCGCTTCCTGCTCCTGGGGGGAGAAAGGCTGCAGTGGCGTGATGCGGAGTTGCTGGTCATGCATGGTCCAGGTGGCGGCGACGCGTCCGTCGACGAGCACGGCGCGTTGGCCTGCGACGGACAGGCCGAGATGGGCGTCGTCGATGATGCGGCCGCGGTCGTGGTGGCCGAGGATCGCGTTGTCGAATGCCGGGAGCAACCGGACGGGGGCGGGTGTGTCCGGGGCCGGGCGTGGTGCGTCGGGCAGGTCGAGGAGTTCTCGGCCGCGTTCGTCGCGGAAGGTGACCAGCTCGTCCCTGATGGCTTTGACCGCGGCGGGGAGCCCGGCCAGACCGCTCCAGGCGCGGATGTCCGCCGCGGCGGCGGGCCCGCATGCGGCGAGGTAGCGGCGCACCCAGTTGCTGTCCGACAGGATCGTCGGCGTCGTCGGGCAGCGGGACGATGTCTCGTCCGAGCCAGCTGGTCAGGGGCAGATTCCGCACGCCGGCTGTCGTCTCCCACAGACCGCGTGGGGGAAGCTGGGCCATCGGGATGAGGGCGGCGACAATGAGTTCGCCCAAACGCCTCCAGGATCGGCAAGCAGCTCCTCGCGGAGTTGAGCCGTGTCGTCCACGCCCGCGAGGAGCTGCGCTTCGACTACGGGCACGATGCCACCGGCCCCGTCGAGCAAACCCGCCGGACACAGCCCCACCACCTCGTCACCTGGCCCGGCCACTGGTACCTGATCACCTGGGACCTCGACCGTGACGACTGGCGCACCTTCCGCGTCGACCGCATACGCCCCCGCACCCCCACCGGCCCACGCTTCACCCCACGCGATCTCGCCGCCGATGACGTGGCCGCGTTCATCACCGGCCGATTCCGGGGAACTGACGGCTCCACCGCCGACTGGCCCTGCCACGGCGAAGTCATCCTCAACCTCCCCGCCCAGGCCGTGGTCCCCTTCGCGCACGACGGAATCGTCGAAGAACCCGGCCCCGACCGCTTCCGCCTCACCCTCGGCTCCTGGTCATGGACCGGTCTCGCCGCCGCCATCGGCCGCTTCGACACCGACATCCAAGTCATCGGCCCACCCCAACTGGCCACTGCGTTCGCCGCACTCGCCGTGCGCTACGCCAACGCCGCACGGCCGTCGTCGACCCTGCCGACGACACCTACCGGCGGCTGATGCACAAGCAGCTCACCGTCCAGGAGTCGAGCCGGAAGCTGCCACGCGGCATCTGCCTTGGCAAGAAGGGCATCATCCACCAGGCATACCGGGATGGGATGGAAGACAACTCGGCACGCTCGGCCTGGCCTGAAGGCCATGGTGCTCTGCACGACGCTGGGGTCCCTGTCGGCCGCATATCGCCACCCCGCCACACAACACGGCATGAAAGAAACGACGCGATGATCGCCACCGACCCCTTCACCCGGCTCCCCGAGGCGGCTTCCCTTCACCGTCATCAGCGCCACCGTCACTGACGGCGCGGCCGGATCGCCCGAGCAGTTCTCCGGGATCTTCGGCGTCCCGGGCGGGAAGGATGTCTCCCCGTAGCTTTCCTGGAGCGGCGCCCTGGAAGGGAAGGCACCAAGAGCTACGCCGTCACCGTCTACGACCCCGACGCCCCCACCGGGTCGGGGTTCTGGCACTGGGCGGTCGCCGACATCCCCGCCATCGTCACCGCTCCGCCCGAGGGCGTCGGTGACGACACCGGCTCGGGCCTGCCCGAGAGTGCCTTCCAGCTGCCCAACGACGCCCCGCCGCCCGTTTCATCGGCGCCGCCTTGTCGGCCGGGTACCGGAGCAGCGTCTGCGAGCTTCTCCACCTTCGGCTTCGCCCGCTCGCCGACCCGCCCGTCAGCTGGCCGATCCAGCTGCCCGCCGGTGCCTGAGCCCGGTTCACGGGGCTGGGCGCCTGTATCTGGGGGCGAGTTCGGCATGGTTGCCCTGGAGCAGCAGGGTGGGTTCGGTGTCTGTCCAGCGTCGGATCACGTCGCGGTCCTCGATGCCGGGAACGCACAGCACTTCGCCCTGCCGGTGGGCCGTGAGGAGGGATTGGGCGACGTCGGGGGCGGGCATGGCCCGCGGGTCGCCGTGGTTGGCGCCCCCGGACCATTCGGTGTCGACCAGGCCGGGGCACACGACGGTGGCACTGACCCCGGTCCCGCGCAGTTCGCCTGCGAGGCTTCGGGTGAAGCCCACGACGGCGGACTTCGCGGCCACGTAGAGGGTGCGCGGGAAGCCCATGTCGAGGCCGGCGCTGAAGGCCAGCAGGGAAGCGACGGTGATGATGCCGCCGGAGCCCGTGTGCAGCATCGCCGGGAGTACCGCCCGGGTGAGGGTGATGTGCGCTGTGGCGTTGAGCCTCCACAGGTGGTCGACGTCGTCGGGGGTGAGGTCGGCCAGCGGCGTGTAAGCGCTGGTACCGGCGTTGGAGACCAGCAGGTCCACCGGGCCGTCCTGGACGCGGTCCGCCACGGTGCGTAGGCCCTGATGGTCGGCCAGGTCAGCGGGCAGGATCTCGACCCGGCTTCCCGCCTGGCGCAAGGACTCGGCCTCGGCGGCCAGTTTGTCCTCGCGGCGGGCCACCAGAATCAGGTCGTAGCCCTGTGCTGCGAGCAGCCGTGCTGTGGCGGCACCGATGCCGCTGCTGGCTCCGGTGACCAGCGCCGTGGGCCGGCCGGTCATGCCACGACCTGCGTCGGCGAGGCGGCCGGGTCCAGACGGTCACGCAGGAAGGCCGCGGCGCGGTCGAGTGCCGCGGCAGCCTCGTCCAGGACGGCGGCGAACGCCTGGAAGACGTGCGGTGCCCCGGCCACGACGTCAAGGGTGACGTCGACGTCGCCCTCCGCGGCACGCGCGGCCAGGCGCACCGCGTCGTCGAGCAGGACCTCGTGGCTGCCGGCCTGGACGAGCATCGGTGGGAGGCCGCGCAGATCGGCGAGGGCAGGGCTGGCCAGCTCGCCGCGCGGGTCGGCGTCGCCCAGGTAGTCCGCGGCCCGCACGCGCAGGGCGGTGGCCGTCATCGACGGGTCGACCTCGGCCTTGGACTCCAGGCTGCGGCCGGACTGGGTCAGATCCACCCACGGTGACAGCAGCAGGGCCGCGGCGGGTTGCGGCAGCCCTGCGCGCCGGGCGGCCAGCAGGGTCGCCATCGCCAGACCGGCCCCGGCCGACTCCCCCGCGACGGCGATCCGCAACGGGTCGCCTCCGGCGTCCAGCAATGCACGGTAGGCCGTGAGGGCGTCGTCGACGGCGGCTGGGTAGCGGTGCTCAGGGGTGAGCCGGTAGTCGACGGAGATGACCTCGGCGCCGGTGCGGCGAGCGAGGTTGGCAACCAGGTTGAGGCTGGTCTCCGGGGAGCCGACGGCGTAGCAGCCGCCGTGGAAGTGCACGATGGTGGCGGTCGGGACCGTCCCCTCGATACGCACCCGCAGAGCGGGGACCCCGCCGAGTACGGTCGGCTCGGTTTGCACGTCGGCGGGTACCGGAGCGGCGGTGAGCATGGCGCGGTACACCGGACGCATCTTCAGCGGATCCTGTGCCAGGTCGAGCGGAGAGCCGCGCAGCAGGGCAGTGACCTTGTCCATCTGGATGGTGCTCATGGCTGTCGTCCTCAGTGTTGGAAGCCAGGTTCATTAGAGCTAAGATATTAAGCACTATGAACCATGACGGCAAGGCATTGAGGAGCGGATCGGTGAACAACGAGGACTTCCTGCGGCTTGTGGTGCGCGCCCAGATCCACCTGTGGAACGAAGCAGACACCGCCCTGCGCACGACCCATGACCTGCCGCTCGCCCACTACCTGCCGATGCGCGTCATCGCCCAGACCCCCCACTGCCGTGTCCAGGACATCGCCGACCAACTCGCCATCACCAGCGGCGGCGCCAGCCAAGCCGTGGACCGGATCGAAAAGGCCGGCCACGTCCAGCGCCGGCCTCACCCCACCAACCGGCGCTCCTCCATCGTGGAACTCACCGCGCAGGGACGCGCGCTCCTGGACGCCGCCGCCACCACCCTCGACCAGGAGATCGAACACCGCCTGGCCTCACTGCCGCCGGCCGCCCGCGACCAGATCACCGACAGCCTCACCGCGCTGCTCACCGAACACCGATGAAGTGACCCCACGAATCCCGTGCCAGGTCCGGTACCGACCCGGTCTCGTCGAAGGAAGCCTCACAGGCACCGGACTCACCGCTTGATCGGCAGGAGTTGTCTGGACGAGCGGAGGTGCTTGCAGCCATGCAGACTCGGCTAAGGACTGGGATCAGAATGACGTGTTCGCGGCTGGGGAATGACGGGTTGTCAGTTCGTTGTGCGTGCCATGCAGGGGGCGGGTGCGGCCGAGACGCGTGGTGGGAGCAAGCCGTGGCTGGTCCAGGACGGGCTGTGGGAGCGAATCGAGCCGCTGCTGCCGGTGGTCGAGCGGCGTTTCCGGTATCCGGGGCGGCGGCGGATCGGTGACCGCCGGGTGCCGTGCGGGATCCTGTTCGTTGCTGTACACCGGCATCCCGTGGCGGCACCTGCCGCAGGAGCTCGGCTTCGGCTCGGGGATGAGCTGCTGGCGGCGGCTGCGGGACTGGAACGATGCCGGGGTGTGGCAGCGCCTGCTCGAGTTGCTGCTCGCCGAACTACGTTCGGCCCGGATGCTGCACTTCTCCCGGGCCGCCGTCGGCTCTTCGCACGTACGCGCACTGATACGCGCACTGAAAGGCGGGCCGGCCACCGGACGCTCCCCGGTGGACCGGGCCAAGACCGGCAGCAGGCACCACGTGATTGTCGACGCGCATGGCATCCCTCTGGCGGTGACCCTGACCGGCGGAAACCGCAACGACGTCACCCAGCTGATCCCGCTGATCCAGGCCGTTCCACCGATCCACGGCAGGTGCGGCCAACTGCTGCGTCGCCCCCGGCGCCTCTACGCCGACCGCGGCTACGGCCATGACGTGCACCGTGGCCGGGTCCGCCGGTTGGAAATCACCCCAATCATCGCTCGACGCGGCACCGGGCACGGCTCCGGTCTCGGAATCCACCGCTGGGTCGTGGAGGGCGCGGTCGCGTTGCTGCACTGGTTCCGGCGCCTGCGTAGCCGCTGGGAGATTCGCGACGACATCCACCAAGCCTTCGCCACCCTTGGCTGCGCCATCATCTGCTGGCGTCGGCTGAAGACCTCACTGTGATCCCGGTCCTTGGGGCGGGGCGTCGCTGTCGCTGTCGCTGTCGAAGTCGGGTACGTCAGTGGACAGCAGGTGCTCGGCGCCGTGTTCGAGGACCTTGGCCGTCTCGGTGGAGCGGGGGAGCATGGTCTTCTCGTAGGTGCGGATGGCTTCGTCGACGGTGGCGGCGTTGGCGAGGGCGAGGGCGAGTTCGCTGGCGTCGAGCATGGCGAGGTTGACGCCGACGCCGAGCGGGGGCATGAGGTGGGCGGCGTCGCCGAGCAGGGTCACCGTCGGGTTGTGTTCCCAGGTGTGCGGCACCGGGAGGGCGAAGAGCGGGCGGTGGACGTAGGGGCCGTCGTTTTCGGTGATCATCCGGCGCATGCGGGGCGACCAGTGGGCGTACTCGTCGCAGAGCACGGTGCGGATGCCGTGAGTGTCGTCGGTGGTCAGGCCGCTCGTGCTGATCCAGTCGACCGGGACTCGCTGGATGATGTACACGCGGATGTGGTCTCCGCTGTTGCGCTGGGCGAACAGGCCACGCTTGCCGTCGGCTGCGTGGGCGCTGCCCCAACCGACCAGCTCGGCAATATCGGGGTGCCGGTTGTCGACGTCGGAGAACCATGCCTCCAGGAAGCTCACCCCGGTGTACTGGGGGACGGCGGGGGACACGGCCGGGCGTACCCGGGAGAAGGCGCCGTCGGCGCCGATGACCAGATCGGTCTCGATGGTCGTACCGTCGGCGAAGCGCAACTGCCGCGGCCCGTCGGTGGGCCCGCTGATCGTGTCGAGGGCGCGGCCCCAGTGCACGGTTCCCGGGTGCAGGGAGTCGAGGAGCAGGCTGCGCAGCTGGCCGCGGTCGATTTCCGGCTTGAAGAGCTCGTCGGTCTCGGGGACTTCATGGGACGTGATCTGGCCGGTGGGGTCCATCTGGCGCATTTCTTGCCCTTCGGGGCGGGCCAGCTGGAAGAACTCGTCGAGCAGCCCGGCTTCGCGCAGGGCGATTTGACCGTTGTCGGCATGCAGGTCGAGGGCTCCGCCCTGGTTGCGTGCGTCGGGGCTCGGGTCGCGGTCGTAGACGGTGACCGCGATGCCGCGCTGCTGGAGGATGCGGGCGCAGGTCAGGCCGCCGGGTCCGGCGCCGATGATGCTGATGCCGGCGCGGGCGGGCTCTGGGGAGTTCATGGTTGTTCCTTTCAGTCGACGAAGAGGGGGCATCGGGCGAGCAGACCAGGGCGTTCCGGGTCGACCTCGGTCTCGGACGGGCCCCGCAGCGGGGGTGCCCTTGATGAACGAGACGGCGACCAACTGTGCGGTGCAGGCGATCTGCATGCCGGCGAGGATGTGCCGCTCGGCCAACAGCCACACCCACAAAAGCAGATCAAATCAAAAAGTGCAACGAGTCAACTTTTCTAATGGTTCGACTATCGGATACACTCAAGTCATGACCGTTCCCCCCGTCGGCCGCCGCGAACGCAAGAAGGCGGCCACCCGACAGGCGATCGCCGACGCCGCGCTGCAGCTCTTTCTGGAGCGCGGTTACGATCAGGTGGGCATCCGTGACATCGCCGACGCCGCCGACGTGTCGACCGCTACGGTGTTCAAGCACTTCAGCGGCAAGGAAGCGCTGGTGTTCGACGAGGACGAGGACCGGGAGTCAGAACTGACCGCCGCAGTGCGGCAGCGGGCATCCGGCCAGAGCATCCTCGATGCCCTCCGACAGCACGTCCTCGACACCTGGCTGCCGATCGCGGCGCATCCACAGATGGCCGAGTTCACCAACCTGGTCGACTCAACGCCGGCGCTACGCGAGTACGCCGAACGCATGTGGACCCGGCACACCGACGGCCTCAGTGCAGCCATCGCCGACGAGATCGGCGTGGACCACGACAACCTCGCATGTGCGGCTCTTGCTCGATTCGTACTCCAGATCCCGGTTCTCGCTCGCGGCCGGCAGGACCGCCGGGCCGCCGTCGAGGAAATCTTCGACATCCTCACCCAGGGCTGGGAACCGCCAAGCAAGCCGCCCACGCCGTAGCGCCCGGGCTGTTTCCTGAGCCCGCCCGCCCCCACCGCGCGTCTTGGCCGCACCCACCCCTGCCTGGCAACGAGAACTGGCAGCCCGTCATTGATCGCATCAAGTCCCTGGGTCGTGTGTCCGGCGTTGTAACCCACCTGTTCAGAAGCCCCGCCAGGCCGCACCCGCGGGGCTTCTCATCGAGTGCCGCTCTCACAGACGCCCCTATAACGCGGGGGTGCTGGGCACCGGTCTGACCAGGTTAAAGACCTCGCGGGCGGCATACCGTTTGAGGCATCGGATGATCTCAGGTCGCGTCTTGCCCTCCTTCGTGCGGCGTTCGTAGTACGCCTGGGTGCGGGGGTCGTGGCGCAGGCGGGTGAACACGATGCGGTACAGGGCGGCGTTGGCCTGCCGGTCGCCGCCGTGGTTGAGCCGGCGCGTGCTCCGCCGGCCGGAGGAGTATTCGATGGGGCTGACTCCGCAAAGGGCAGCCAAGGACGCCTCGGAGCACAGCCGCTCGGGATTGTCCCCCATGGTGATCAGGAGAGTGACGGCACTGTCCGGGCCGATGCCCATCGGTACGAGCAGTTGCGGCGCGTGGCGTTCGACGAGCCGGGTCAGGCGTTGGTTCAGCTCGTTGATCTGCCCGGTGAGCTGCTCGATGCGTTCGGCGAGCATGCGTAATGACATGTGGGTGGCCTGGGCCACCGCGTCCTCGTCTCCCCCACCATCGGGTGGGCTGAGGGTCGCGCAGGTGCGGAACAGCTCGGCATTGCCCAAGCTCGACAACCGTTCCCGCAGGGCGGGGTCGGCGACCACTAGGACGGCCTTGAGCTGGTTGATCGCCTGTGTGCGGGCCTTGACTGCGGAGTCCTTGGCGAGTTTGTAGATCCGGGCGCTGTGCACGGGTCCGTCGCCGGATTTGGCCTGGGCCCGGGTGCGACCGCTGAGCACGGCTCGCGCTGCGGCCTGCGCATCGAGCGGGTCCGACTTGCCGAGCAGACGGCGGGCCGTGCGGTCGGGCCGGTTCACTTCGAACACCTGGATCTGCTGGGTCAGCAGGTAGCGGGACAGGCCCGCGCCGAAGGTACCGGTGCCCTCCACACCGGCCCGGCGCACCGTCCCCCGCTTGCGGGCCCACACGAGCAGCCGACGGTAGCCAACGGCCGTCGCCGGAAAGGACTCTGTGCTCAGGACCTTCCCCAGCGGGGAGACCACGGCCGCGACGTGAACCTCGCCGTGCGTGTCCACGCCCAGGACGACCTCACTCCGATTGGGCGGATCCGTGCTGGAGGTACTGCGCTCTCTGGTCGTCATGGTGGTTCGCCTCCCACGTGGTGACGTGCTGGGTGGATGGCACCGGCCCGCTCGGGCGGTCTGAACCGTGATGGCGCCTGGAACTCGGCAGGGCCCCTATTGGGACACGCCCTGTGGCTCGGTGACAGCAGAAGCCATCCCGCAACGACGGTCGACAAGCCTGTGACTGGACACTTCGGTCAAAGATCTCAAGAGTCAGACCCCCGTCCGGGACGGCATCGCGCAACCGTCCCATCGATCCCGGCGCATCGGCACGTCCCGACCACAGCCGGATGGCTTCGCCCGAACCAATGCCCAACCTGGCCGGAGCAGGCTGAGAATGAGTTGACTGCCCGCCCACTCGTGACCGGCAATGGCGGACAGCGGTCTGGGCCGCCTTACGGTCGCCCTCCATCGACCATCTCTCGGAGCGTCAAACGAGCGTCACGGTCCGGCCTGCCCGCACTTCCACGGACCGCGCTGAAAGGAAGGCTCCACTGGACCGGCGATCTCAGGAGTCAGACCCCACCGTAGGGCAGCACCCACCTGGTGTTCTCTGTCTATCCGGCTTGCAGCCACGTCAGCCGGCTCCGGGCGTGATCAGTGGGCGCGCGTTATGGGCTGTTCGGACCAGATGGTCTTGTGGTTCTGGCCGTGGCGGCAGCCCCAGCGCTCGGCGAGTTGGGCGACGAGGAACAGGCCGCGTCCACCCTCGTCGGTGGTGTGAGCGCGGCGCAGACGGGGTTGGGCGGTGTTGGAGTCGGTGACCTCGCAGACCAGAACGTGGTGGCGGATCAGTCGCAGCTCCGCCGGCGGACGACCGTAGCGGATCGCGTTGGTGACCAGTTCACTGACGATGAGTTCGGTGGGGAAGAGGAGGTCGTCCAACCCCCACGCGGTAAGTTGGCGGGTCGCCCATGCCCGAGCGCCCGAGACGGCAGCCGGATCAGCCGATATCCGCCAGTGAGCGGTGTCCTCGGCCGGTACGGCGCGGGTACGTGCCAGCAGCAGGGTCGCGTCGTCACGCGGTGCTGCGTCCACCAGGTTGTCGAGGAGGGCCCTGCCGGTCTCGTCCAGGGCGCGGTCCGGGCGGCAGGAGGTGGCGAGCGCATCGGTCAGCCGCTGGAGCCCGTCGCCGACGTCGTGCGCACCTCGGTGGACCAGGCCGTCGGTGTAGAGCGCGAGGACGCTGCCCGGTTCGAGATCGATCGTGGTCGTCTCGTACGGCATGCCGCAGACGGCGAGGGGTGGCCCCGGCAGGATGTCGACGGCTTCGGCACTACCGTCGGGCCGTACGAGTACGGGCGGCGGGTGCCCGGCACTGGCCATGGCGCAGCGTCGTGTGACCGGGTCGTAGACCGCGTACAGGCAGGTAGCGCCCGTGCCGTCGTGGTCGCCAGGCGGTGCTTCCGCCGCGAGGCGCTGAACCAGGTCGGCGATCCGCGTGAGCAACTCGTCCGGCTCCAGTTCGAGGTCGGCGAGGGTCTGGATGGCAGCGCGCAGACGGCCCATGGTGGCACTGGCGGGTATGCCGCGGCCGATCACGTCTCCGGCGACGAGAGCCAGCCGGAGAGCGGGCAGGGGTATGGCGTCGTACCAGTCGCCGCTGGTGCCGCCCCCACGGTTTGTGGGCAGGTAGACGCCGGCGGTCTCGGCTGCCGGAGTGTCGGTCGTGGCCGGGGGAAGGAGTCTTTGCTGCAGGGCCATGGCCGCTCTGTGCTCGCGCGTGTATCGGCGGGCGTTGTCGATGGCGAGTGCTCCCCGTGAGGCGATCTGCCTCATGAGATCCACCTCGTCCGCGGTGAACGGTTCGGAGGGGCCGGTTCGCCAGACCACGATCGCTCCGAGGGTGAGGCCGCCGGCGTGCAGCGGTGCCACCATCACCGCCTGGACGTCGTGCGGGAGGAACTGCTCGGCCGAATGTGGACCGCCGATCAGGGCGATGTAGTCGTCCCGGTCGTAGACGACCGTCTCGCCGTGCTGGAAGCGGCGCAGGAGGGGGTGGTCGGACAGGGATGGGACGAGGTTGCCGCGCTGGATGCCGGGCGGCCAGTCCGCGGTGGCCGGCGCCAGGGCCGCGTTGCGTCGATGTGGATCTCCTCCGCCCAGCCGCTCGGCGGGTTCGTCACCGTCAAAGACGGCTTCCGCAAGGTCGACTGCTGCGAGATCACCGAAGGTGGGTACAAGGGCGTCCGCGAGATCCTGGGCGGTCCGCAAGACATCCAGGGAGCCCCCCACCCGCTCGGCGACCGCGTGGGCAAGATCCAGCTGTCGGCGGGCACGCAGTTGGTCGGTGTCGTCTATGTACAGGGCTGCGACTCCTGCAGGGCGTCCTCGCGCGTCCTCCAGTCGGAAGGCGGACAGCGACAGCGCGTGTCGCCGCGCCGGATGGTGTCGCCAGCTCACTCGCTGGTGCCTGTGGATCACCGGGACGCCCGTCTCGAGCACCTGCCGCAGTACCACTTCGATGGTCTCGGCGTCCTCGGCCCACAGCACGTCGCTCAGTCGGGCGCCGGGCTGTATGGGACGGCCGTCGGGAGTGTCCGGCATGGCGTTCGTCTGCACGGTGGTGAGATCCGTGTCGTGCAGGGCGATCGTGATCCGGTTCTGCGCGGTCAGTGCGCGCAGGAGGGCTGCGCCGTGCCGGTGGTCGGCGACGTGAGGAGTGGGGGCTGCGAGCACGAGGAAGTCCGCCGAGCCGCTCACCCGTGTGGTCCGGAATGTAACGTCGATCGTGTTGCCGCACTGGTGACGCAGTCGTACCCGGCCGGTCGCCGGCACTTGTGCGGCACTGCGCGGGTCGTGCGGGAGGTCGGCCACGAGCTCCCGCACGGGGCGGCCGTGAACCTCGTCGGCGCAGAACCCGGTCAGGTCCTGTGCTGTGCCGGTCCACCCCACCACCGTGCCCCGATCGTCGAGCACTGCCGCGGCCAGACCGTCGAAGGCGGGCGGCCGGCCGCCGGGGTCGGCGCCGAAGACGCTCGTCGCACCTCGAAAGGCGCCTGCCGGGTCGGCGATTTCAACATCCGATGGGTCCATGTCTCTGGCTTTCATTACGAGGTTCCGCGACTACGGCAGATGGGGATCCTGTGGCGGCTGTCGGCGCTCAGCGGGCACCTGTTGGGGATGGCAGGTCCTGTTCGGCCCAGACGACCTTGCCGTCTGTCACGGAGCGGAAACCGCACCTGCGCGACAGCCGACCGACCAGGTGAAGGCCGCGGCCGTGCTCGTCGAGATTGCCGGGATGGCGGGAGCGTGGCTGACCGGTGTTGGTGTCGGAGACTTCGCAGGTAAGCACCCGGTGCTGGATGAGCCGTAGGAGGATCGGGCCGTCGCCGTGGCGGATCGCATTGGTGACCAGTTCACTGACGAGCGACTCCACGGCCGTCACCAGCGGCTCCAGACCCCATTCAAGGAGTTGACGGGCGGCCAGACGCCGGGCCGTCGGGACGGTGACGAGTTCGTTCGGCAGATCCCAGGACGCGACTTGGGCGGGTGGCAGGGCGCGCGTCCGCGCAAGGAGCAGGGTGACGTCGTCGGCCGGTGCCTGCGCCGACAAGGTCTCCATCGCCCGCGAGCACAGGTCCTCCAGGGCGGCACCGGGCTGTGCCAGGGCGGCGCCCAGACGCCGCAGGCCGACGTCGATGTCCTCGCCGCGGGACTCCACCAGGCCGTCGGAGTAGAGGGCGAGCACGCTTCCTTCGGGCAGTTCCAGTTCCACGGACTCGAAAGGCACCAGGCCGAGACCGAGGCCCAGCGGGGCTCCGGCCGGCAGGTCGGGGACGGTGACCCCGCCCTGTGCGTCGACGACCAGGGGCGGCGGATGCCCGGCCCGTGCCAGCGTGCACCGTCGGGAGACCGGGTCGTAGACGGCGTACAGGCAGGTGGCACCGACGACCGCGGGAAGCCGGTCGGTGTCGTCGGCGTCCTCGTCGTTCAGTCGCCGGACCGTGTCATCGAGGTGCGCCAGCAGTTCGTCCGGGGGCAGGTCGAGGTCCGCAAGCGTGCGCACGGCGGTGCGCAACCTGCCCATGGTCGCCGCGGCGTTGATGCCGTGTCCCACCACATCGCCGACGACCAGGGCCACCCGTGCGCCGGACAGCTCGACCACATCGAACCAGTCGCCCCCCACACCGTGGTCCATGTCGGCGGGCACATAGCGCGAGGCGACCTCGATGGCAGCACCGCCCTGCACCCGGTGAGGGAGCAGGTCGCGTTGCAGCGCAAGAGCGGCGGTGCGCTCGCGCGCGTACTGGAGCGCGTTGTCCAAACAGAGCGCGGCCCTGGTGACCAGCTCCTCGGCGAGGAGCAGGTCGTCCTCCTGGAACGGCGTCTGTTCCGTGGAACGGCCGAACAGCGCCAGTCCCAGCACGCAGCGCCGGGCACGGATGGGTACGACCATCAAGGAGTGGACGCCGCTGTCGCGTACCTTCTGCGCACGCGTCGGATCGTGGTCGACCCAGGGGCCGGCATGAGTGTCCAGCACCGGTTCCAGGTGAGATCTGCCAGTGCGCAGGACGGCGGCGAACGACGAGGTCGGGGGGACGTGGATCACCTCTTCACGCACCGCTGGCATCTCCAGGACACCCTGGTCGACGGAGGCCACCCCGGCACGGCGCAACACAGGGCGGCGTCCGCTCGTCGTGCCGATCCGTGCGGCGGGCTCGAGTCCGAACGGAACCGACTCCACCAGGTCGACGACGGCGTGGTCGGCCAGCAGGGGCACGGTGAGCTCTGCCAGTTCCTGGGCGGTCTGCATCACGTCGAGGGTGCTGCCGATGTGCGTGCTGGCCTCGCTGAGGATGGCGAGGCGCTCGCGCGCCCGCTTGTTTCCGGTGACGTCCACGGTCATGGAGCACACGCCCAACGGGGTGCCGTCCGCGCCCTGGAGACAGAAGAAGGAGGCGGAGAACGCGTGCTCGCGGGGCCGGTCCGCAGGCGGCCACGCACGGTACTCGTGCACCGTCGTCGTACCGCTCTCCAGCACCTGTCGCATCACGACCTTGAGCGCTTCGGCCTCGACGGCGGGCAGTGAGTCTTTCAGACCGCGCCGGAAGCGTCGGTGACGAGGCACGCCGTCGTGCCGCTCCATGGCGTCGTTCACCCAGACACAGCGCAGCTGCGCGTCATAGACGACGATGCCGATCGGGGCTCGGGCAAGGAGCGACTCGCGCACCGGTCCCCCGGTCGCCCCCGAGGACAGAGATCCTATGTCCGTCACGGACGCCAGCCACCGGGTGTCGTCGCCCGGTCCCCGTAGCAGCGAGACCCGCAGCGTCATCCTGAGCGTGTGGCCGTCGCGGCGGCGTATCGCGACGGTGCCGGACCAGCCGCCCCGCGCACGGCACTGCTCGGCGAACGCCGAAGCCCGCCGTGCGTCCTCGGGAGGCGGCAGCACGTGTACGGCGGACCGGCCCACCACCTCCCCGGCGGCATAACCGACGAGCTGTTGGGCGGCGTGCGTCCACCCCACGACGATGCCCTCGGCATCGATCATCGCTATCGCGGCATCGGGCACCTCGGGGAGGCTCACCGGCTCGGCGAGGAGGGTGTGGTCAGTGTTGGTCATCGCGGTCCATCCCATCGGTGCGGAAGTAGGAGCGTCGGCATGTGGTCCGGCGACCCTGTGTGCAGCGGTGGTGAACAGCGATGTCCCGGTGAGCGGCACACGGTGCGGTATGTGTCATATCAGAGCAATTCGCTCTTTCTGATGAAATCATCAGATGTAATGGCTTGGACGTCAAGACCCTCATAGGTGATCGAAAAGTCAGATGCTGGGGCTCCAGGTCACGGCTTCGCAGGTGAATAGACGGGTAGCGGGTTCCGCCGAGCATGCGCGGCGGGCGGGAGCGGCTCCCCAAGGTTCAGACCACCCGGCGAATGGCGGCTCACCCTGGCGATCGCTCGGCAGGCTCGGCGCCGGGCCGATGCCGGGGAACCCATACCCGGAGTGCCCGAGGGCTGATGCGGCACCGCACGGGAGTCGGCAGGCTGACGGCTTCGCCGTCCAGCCCGGCGGGGAGGGCCGGGACGTCGGCGTAGACGACGACGTCGTCGGGCGTGGCGAGACGGGTGAGGCCGTGCGGTTGCCCGCTGCGCAGCCTCGTGGCCGTCTCGGCGGGCGTCTCCGCCCTGGCGGCCAGTACTCCCAGGAGGCCGGAGTCGAGGTGCGCCCGCCTGCCGAGCCCGACCGGGTCATCGAACTGGTAGGGATTGTTGCTCACCAGCACGGCATCCGGCCCGTCAACGGTGAGCAGCCCGGTGCGGACCACCAGCTCCGGGCCCTCGTGCCGGGCCAGGAATTCCGGAAGGATGCGCACTGCCGTGCCAAGCTTGTCGTCCCGATAAGCCGGGTCCTGCACCAGGGCGGCATAAGCACCGAACGAGACGTTGTTGACGAACACCCGCTCGCCTGCGTACCCCAGATCCACGCGCAGCTCGACGCCATCCGTGAGGGCCTCCAGCGCAGCCGAGGGGTCCCCACGGTCCAGGCCGAGATCCATGGCGAAGTGGTTGCGGGTACCCGCCGGAATGACCACGAAGGGCAGGCCGCTCTCCGCGGCCACCTCGGCGACAAGCGCCTGGGTACCGTCTCCGCCGGCCACGCCCAGCAGATCCGCACCGTCGTCCACCGCGCGTCGGGCTACCGTCGCCAGGTCCTGGGGGAGGGAACGATCGATCAGGACCACCTGGGCTCCGAGCGTGCGGGCGCGTTCCGCGATCCGGAACCGGCTCGCCTTCCCTCCACCCGAACGCGGATTCACGACCAGGCAGGGCCGCCGCGCGCCAGTCGTCGGCCGCGGCGCGCTCTCGGTCACGGCGCGTACCCGAAAGCCGCATGCATCAACCGGGCGCACCTCACTGGCGACAGCACGACTGCCGCGATCACGCCCGCAGCTGACGGCTCCCTCCCCCACCGGGCCGACGGTCCGGCGATTGCGCCTGCGGCCACCGCCACCATGACACTTCCTTCGACAGTTACGGCCTACGGCATCAGCTTGCAGCTCGGCCTGGGGATCCGCACCTGGGATACGGCGGTGCCGCGAACGCCTTCACCACCCCCGAGCCGACGCCGTCTCCCCGGTTGAGAGTCCGACCGGGGCCCTTCTCCAGCGCCAGCCGCACCGAGGCGAATACGCCCAGGAAGTGACGGACGCGTCAGCCTCGGGGGCGATCCGTTGGGGACGGCCGAAGCATCCATTACCGCAGCCCGAAGTAGACGGGGGTCACGTAGGATAGCGCCGGGAAATATCGCCCACCGGGCGAAGAGGTCTCCTCGTTTTCCCGTGACCGGGGCTGGGCACCCGATGCCCATGGCGACGCGTCCGGTTCCGGTGCGAACCATCCTCGCCACCATTGGCCTGGTGCTCGCCACCTACGTCGTACTCGAGCTGGTGGTCCAGGCTCGACGGGTCCTGATCTGGGCGGTCATCGCGTTGTTCCTGGCCGTCTCACTTCATCCGGCGGTCGAAGCCCTGCAGCGACGGGCGCCGCGGTGCCGACGGTCGGTGGCCGCCTTGCTGGTCTTCCTGGCTGCGGCCGCGGCCGTCGGCGCGGTGATCGCCCTGTTCGTCATCCCCCTGGCCCAGGAGGGAAGCCGGTTCGCCGGTCGCCTGCCCGCGATGATCAGGGACGCCCAGGCCGGCCGCGGGCCAGTCGGCAACCTGCTGGAACGGACGCACGCTCTGCAGTATGTCCAGCACCATCAGGCGCAGATCCACACATTCGCCACCGGACTGAGCACGCCCGTCGCGAAGTTCCTCCGCGGTGCAGCGAGCACCGCGGCGGGCGCTCTCACCATTTTCGTGCTGGCCTATCTGATGGTGCTGGAGGGCCCCAAGGCCATAGACCGGTCCCTGGCCCTCGTGGACGAGGCGCCCGCGGCCCGCATACGCCGCGTCGGAGCCGCGTGCGCCCGTACCGTCAACGGCTATCTGACCGGGAACTTGCTGATCAGCGTCATCTGTGGGCTTCTGACCTACGTCGTGCTGCTGGTTTCCGGAGTGCCGTTCGCCGGCCTGCTGGCCCTCTTCGTCGCCGTGACCGACCTCATTCCCCTGGTGGGAGCCACCATAGGAGCTGTCGTCGCCTCCGCAGTGGCGTTCGTCCACTCCCTGCCGGCCGGCATCGGGGCCATCATCTTCTTCATCGTCTATCAGCAGGCCGAAAACCACCTCCTGCAACCGGTCATCCTGTCTCGGACGGTGAAACTCAACCCCCTCACCGTGCTGCTGGCCACCCTGATCGCCGCCGAAGTCGCCGGGATCCTCGGTGCCCTGCTGGCGATTCCCGTCACCGGCATCGTCCAGGTCGTCCTCGGTGACATCTGGGCTCACCGCGGCGGTCGGACACTGGGGCTGCCGACACGGACAGACAACAACCCCGAGAACGCCGACCGTTCCGACGCCCCCGAATAACGGCCTAACGGAATCCGGCAGCCCAAGCGCAACGAGCAGTTCGCTCAGGTCGACGACTGCGCCTTTCTCCGTCAGGCGAAAGAAGGTTGACAGGCAGACACGGTCAGTGTTCGAGCGGCCCTGGACGTCGGACTGACCAAACACCTCGGTTGCCGCTGCGGTGGTCACCGGGAGGGCTTCTCCGCTTCTCCGGCTCGGGCGGAACGTGGGTGCGGCCCTGATGAATGAGCCGATGCCCGAGATCGCCCTGCCCAGTTGGGCGCGCCGCACGACGCCAGCGTCGCCATCACGGCCGCGTCCACTGCGATGAGCGTGAAGGACCGCTCGCCGCCGACGGCCCGCGGACGTCGCGCGATGTCGCTGCTCGCCGCGTCCGGTCGATCCGGCTCGGCCGGTCAGTGCTGGGGGTGCGGACGTGCGTGGAACAGGGGGCGCCGCTGGGGGGCCGTGCCGGCAGCCAGATGGCCGATCTCGACGCGTGTCCTGATGGCACGGACCACTTCGGTCAGGCCGACGACGATGGCCATGACGCCCACTACCAGCGTGAGTGTCGCGATGGAGGCGAACGGCATGACGATCATCACGATGCCGGCCATGGTGCCGATGATGCCGAAGGCCACGTGCCAGCCGCGCGCCGGCATGGTCTGGTCGGAGGCCGCCGCGACCGTCTCCAAGGTGCCCCGAAGCAGCCAGCTGAAGCCGATCCACAGGGCGAGCAGAAAGACCGACTCGAGGGGGCCCCGGAGGCAGACCAGTCCCAGCAGGATGGAGGCCGCGCCGGTGATGAAGTGCAGTACGCGAAGATGCCGGGGAACGTGGGTGCCGAAGGCGGCGGCGAGTTGGAAGACACCGGTGGCCAGCAGGTAGACGCCGAAGAGCACGCCGACGACGCGGAGCGTCTCGCCCGGCCAGACCAGGGCGATGACGCCCAGGGCGATGGTGGCGAGGCCCATGGTGAGCAGGAACTGCCAGCCCATGTTCGCCAGAGCGGCGATGCCTTCGGCCGCAGGACCTTCTTGTGGGTCGGTGCCACGTGGCGGAACGGAACCGGAGGAATCGGAAGGATATGTCATGGCACCTACCTCCTTCTGCGAGCAGCATGGCCACGTCACTACATGTCCATCGTCACCCCATCAGCCTCATGTCGCTCGGCGGAAAGGGCAGGGGACCGTGGCGCATGAGGTGTTCCGGGCAAACTCCTCCGCCCTGCGGGAGCCGGGGTGCGTATCCGCCGGACCGTCCGATGCCGGCGGCCAGGCCCAGTCGTGGTGTCCCGTTCGGGTTGACGACGGCATTCACACGTGTGGGGTGATGACGGCGCGTCCCTGGATCCTGCCGTCGTGCAGGAGCTGGTAAGCCTCGTTGGCGCGCTGCAGCGGAAAGTGCTCGACCAGCATCTTGATCTTGTCCTGCTGGGCGAGGGTGATCACTTCCATCAGTTCGGTGAGGGACCCCCAGTAGGGCGAGGCGACCGAGCACTCGTGCGGCGGGCTGGAGAAGTCGACGGGCAGGGCTCCGCCGCCGAGGCCGACAATGGTCAGGTGCCCGAGCATCCTGGCCACCCGGGCAGCCATCCGCAGGGTCGCGTCCATGCCCACCATGTCCAGCACGAGCTGAGCGCCCTGCTGCTCCGTCATGTCCCTGATGCGCGCGATCGCCTCGTCGCCCGACAGCAGAGCCTCCTCGGCGCCCAAGCGCTGGGCGGTCTCCAGCTTGCCGGCGTCGGTGTCCACGGCGACGACGGTGGTCGCCGCGCTGAGCGCGCGCAGAATCTGGATGGTCATCTGGCCCAGACCGCCGGCCCCGATCACGACCGCGGTCGAGCCCGGTCCCAGCAGGTGCAGCGACCGCTTCACAGCGTGATAGCCGGTCAGTCCGGCGTCGCTGAGCGGGGCGGCCTGGCGGGGATCGAGGGTGCCGAGCGGAATCAGGTAGCGCGCCGCCGGGACCAGCAGGTACTCCGCCATGCCGCCGTCGTGTCCACCGCGCAGGCCCGGTCCCTCACCCGCGCACTTCTGGCAGTAGTTTTCCCTGCCCTCACGGCAGTTGGCGCACCCTCCGCAGCCCCAGGCGCCGTAAACGATCACAGGGTCCCCGGGCACGAACCCAGTGACGCCCGGTCCCAGCCGCTCCACCCACCCGGCGTTCTCGTGCCCGAGCGTGAAGGGCGGATTCGTGAAGCCGGGCAGCGGTCCGGGTGCCTGCATGATGTGCAGATCGGAGTGGCAGGCACCGGCACCCGCGACCTTCACCAGGACCTGTGCCGGCCCGGGCTCCGGTGTCGGCACCTCGCGCAGCTCGGGCGGCTGCCGCCAGCCGACGAGTCGAAAAGCCCGCATGGCGATCCTTTACGCGACGCTGGTCAGTCGCGGATGCCGTCGATGTCGACGAGGACGTGGCGGGGTCCGCGGAAGATCTGGTTGTGGCGGTACGGCGGCGGATCCTCGACGAGCCGGGGGTTCTGTACCCGGCGGACGAACTCGCCGACCGCGATCTGAACCTCGAGTCGCGCGAGCGGGGCGCCGAAGCAGAAGTGGATGCCCTGGCTGAACCCAAGGTGTTCGTTGTCGCGGCGTTCGAGGTCGAGCCGGTCGGGGTCGGTGAACCGTTCCGGGTCGCGGTTCGCCGACCCGTACGCCAGGAAGATCGGAGCCCCCTTGGGGATGGTGGTGCCGGCGATGTCGATGTCTTCCAGTGCGGAGCGGGTGTGCCAGAACTGCACGGACGACTCGAAGCGCAGCAGTTCCTCCACCGCGGGCACGATCAGCTCCGGACGGCGGCGCAGCTCCTCCAGCGCTTCGGGGTGCCTCAGCAGCGTGAGCACGCTGTGGGCGATCAGGTTGACGGTGGTTTCGTGTCCCGCGAAGATCAGGAGCAGGGCGTTGCTGGCGAGCACGCCCTTGGACATCCGTCCCTCCGTGCCGTCCTCGTTCACCATGGCCGAAAGCATGCCCGGGCCGGGCTGGTCGGCGTACCGGTCGAGCAGGTCGGCTGCGAACTGCCCGAAGTCCTGCACGGCCCGCCGTCCGCCGGCCAGCCGGCTCCGGATCTCTTCGGACGCGGCCTCGGGGCCGAAGTCCAGGGCGTCCAGGGCGGTCTCGATCCAGTGGTGGAAGCGTGGCTCGTCCTCCAGCGGCACGCCCAGGACCTTGCAGATCACCGTCACCGGCAGGGGGTAGGCGAAGTCGTCGACGGCGTCGATCCGGTTCTTGCCCTTCATGCCGTCCAGGAGCCCGGCCACGATGCGATGGATCTCGGGCTCCAGGTCGGAGATCAGGTGAGGGGAACGGGGAGGCCCGACGAAATGCGGCATCATCGTCCGGCGGTCCCTATCGTGCTCGGGGGGATCCTGGGTGATGATGTTCGGCTCCAAGGAGATGACCGCCTCCGTGATCGGCTCGGCCTCCGCCTCCGCCGCTCCCTCGGCCGGGGTGGCGGCCGGAACGGGGCACTTGCGTGGATCCGAGCTGACCCGGGGGTCGTGGAGCAGCGTGACGATCTCCCGGTAGGTGCTGACGACATAGGTTCCGTCCGGCTGCCGCGCCACCGGTGTCTTGCGCAGTTCCTCGTAGAAGGGGTACGGGTTGGCGCGGTTGGCGTAGCGCAGCGCCTGCTGCCAGGGGGTTTCCTCGGCCACGAGGCTCCCCTCCTTCTTCCTGTCGGTGCTGTCCGCTTGCACGCACGGCCCGGCGGCCCGGGTCAGTGGCGCCGGGACCGGAACTCGGCCGTCCGCTCGCTCGGGGCATGGCCGGTCAGGACGACGTCGGGGACCGCCGTCGGGACCCTGGGGTCCGGGAACTCGGCCGGCGTCGGCTTCATGTCGGGCGGCTGGTCCCAGCCCGGCGGCGGAGGCGGGAATGGACCTGATTGCTCGATCAGCTTCCCGTAGTACTCGAGCCACTTGCCGTGATCGAAGGTGACGGCCGCGACGATGCGGCCTCGGCGGCCGTAGGCGGCGGCGAAACGGCGCTCCTCGACGGACCCCTGGGTGAAGACGATCTCGTCACCGAAAGGCGGCACCCCGACGGACTTGATGTTCACGCCGAACTGACCGGACCAGAAGCCGGGCAGCAGCAGATGCGGACGATAGTGGGGTTCGAGGTTCACCATGTTGTGCGCCGCGACCTCCGCACCGAAAACAGCGTTGTCCCAGTGCTCCATCGCCAGGAACTGGTACTCGTACAGCACATGCGGCGCACGCGCCACGTCCCCTGCCACGTAGATGCTGTCAGTGACCACCCCGTTGATGTCGAAGGCACGACCACCGGCATCGCAGCCGACACCCCAGAAACCGGCCGCCAGCCCGGAGCCCTCCAGCCAATCCACGTTCCGGATCGATCCCAGGGAGGCCACCACCACATCGGCGTCGACAGTGGTGCCGTCGGACAGGCGTGCCCGCCGCACATGCCCTTCGGGGTCGCCATCCAGCGACGACACGCCCAGCCCGCAGCGCAGGTCCACGCCATGATCGCGCTGCATCTGCGCGGCGATCTCCCCGATCACCCCGCCGAGTGCGCCGACCAGTGGCGCCGAACCCCGCTCGACGACGGTCACCGGGATGTCGAGCTCCCGACACACAGAGGCCACTTCCGAGCCGATGAACCCGGCACCGATGACCAGGACCCGCGACTGCGGCTCGGCCAGCTCCTTCTGCAGCTGCGCGGCATCATCACGCGAGCGAATCGTGTGCACCCCGTGCAGGGCTGCCTCGGCCGGGTTCGGCCACTGCCGCGCGCGGGTGCCCGTGGCGATCAGCAACCGGTCGTACGGCACCTGCTCACCGTCGGCCAGGCGTACCTGCTTGGTGGCCCGGTCCAGCCCGACGGCGGCCACCCCGAGCCGCCAGTCCGCATCCAATTCCCGCATACGGGGCAGCTTGGTGTGATCGGCCGGCACCCAGCCCTTGAGCACCTGTTTGGACAGCGGGGGACGGTCGTAGGGCTCGTACGGCTCGTCACCGATGATGGTCAGGGAACCGGTGAAGCCCTCCTCGCGCAGCGTCTCCGCGGCCCGCAGCCCGGCCAGAGAAGCACCCACGATGACGATCCGGCCGCTGGCCCGGAACTCCCGCACCAGCTCTGCGACCGTTGCCCGCAGAGTCATGGCGCCTCGCCCCGCTTCGCGCCGTCCAAGCGGTCGATCACGATGGCCTGCACCGGGCACGCCGCAGCGGCTCGCTCGACCTGCAGGCGCCGCTCGTCGTCGGGGTTCGGCTCATAGGTGAGCGCCTCCTGGCCGTTCAGCCTGAAGACCTCGTGCGCCAGATACACGCATTGCGCGTACCCCTGGCACCGATTCAGGTCCACGACGATCCGCATGGGCAGACTCCTTCCGTTCTGCCGCTCGCCCCGCTGCGGCGACCATCGACCCGGTCATGCAGCCTCGGTCATGAAGCCATCGGCCGGTTTCTAAAGTCCCGTCAAGGCGACGGGGCTGGATGCCCCACCCGCCGCCCCGGCCAGGCCACCGAATGAGCAGGTTCGGTCCAGTTCGCTGCGCCGCTTCCTTCACGGTGACCCTTGTCGGCTGTGAGCGTGGGCGTAACCAAAAGGGGGCGCTGCATCGACGGTGTCGGCATCACGGTGCGCCCCAGTCATTACGCCCTGAAAAAATACTCGTCCCGCCTTCCGGCGATCGCAAACCCGCCACTACGGCGAACTGGATGCCATCCGTGACTTCGAGCCCTCACTCCCCGGGCTGAGGCATCTCCGGGCCGGTGCAGCCACCGATCGCCAGGTCCCGCTCCGGCCGCCGTCCCGCTGTCCGGCCAACCCGACCGCGTCCTGGCGCGTGCGCCGGGTGGACACACACCGCCGCGGCCGAGGCAAGGAAGGCCAGCGTGCCGGGGGCCGGCGACGGGCAGCTCGCGCTGAAGAGCGACATCTGCTCGCGCTCGCGCCAGCCGGTCAACGGTTGCCTTCGTCACTTCGACATTTCCATACGACGTATGGTAACAATGAAAGCGCGCTTCCATACGACGTATGGAACTGCTCGCTCGGATCACACCGGGCGTCACACATCGCCTGGCAGAACCGCCGTTGGCGCAGATCACCCCGCGTAAAGGAAAGATCATGAAGAAGCTCGCAAAGCGCATCGCCCTCACTGTCTCCTCCGTCGCGGTCGCTGGTGCCGCCGTCCTCGGTGCCGGTGGCACCGCTTCGGCCGCGCCCCTTGCGTCCACGCACGCCCAGCACCCGACCGACGGGGCCGTGGCCGCTGATTACAGCTGGGACCACGGTGTCGGCTACCTGCTCGAGCGGGGCTACTCCTGCGACGAGACCCGCGGCTGGCACCAGGACCGCCACGGCAGCGATTCGACCCGGCACGACTGCGACGGGCTCTACTACCGCGATGGCCACTTCTACCGCTGGGAGGGCGAGGGACACGGCTGGACGTCCGACCGGTCCTACCGCCACGACGGGAACCGCTGCGAGCACGACGGCGGGGGCAGGCACCACCATGACCTGGGCCGCGACGACCGGTGAGACGGGTATCGGCCATGAGCACAAGCAGTTCCCCTCGGCCCTGTCCCTGCCGACGGCGGAGATCCGTCTGGCGGTCGGGGGGCGGCGTCCCCGACTGCCGGCCGAGTGAGTGCAGCGCGACCCATCATGGGGTGCGCCGGTGCCGTCCGGCGCCCGCGCCCTGCTGTCCCGCCTCCGCCCGCGCTGCCTCTTCGCCACAGGCCGGTGTGAGGCACCGCCGAGCCATACCCAGGAGCGGAAGCCGATGAAGAAGTCCTTGAGAGCCGTAGAACGGCGGGTGACCGTGCGACTGGTCGTCTCGCACGTCTACTCGTTGCCCCTCTGCGTACGTCTGCGCTACGAGCCCGCTGATCCCTATGTCGTCCGTGCCGCCTTCTTCGTCGACTGTGATGAGCCGGTCGAATGGATCCTGGGGCGGGATCTTCTGGCTGACGGGCTGGAGGGTTCTGCAGGCCACGCGGATGTCCGGATCTGGTCGGCCGCAGGGCGGGGTGACGAGTCGATCTACATCGCCCTCGGTTCTTCCGCAGGCACCGCCTTGCTCGAGGTCCCCGTGCAGGACATCTCGTCCTTCCTTCTGGACACCCAGGCTCTGGTGCCACAGGGGACCGAGTCCGGACTCATCGACTGGGATGCCGAACTGGCACACCTCCTCCCCCAAGGCTGACCGCCGACCATCCATGCTCAGAAGTAAAGGAACCAGTGTCATGTCCCAGTACCAGCTTCGCGTCTACGCCCTGCGCAGCTCCGACGCGCTCGCCGCCTACGAGAAGATCTGGGCCCAGCACATTCCCGGTATGGCCAAGCACCGGATCACCACCCACGGCGTCTGGACGGTGCCCGCGGCGCCCGGAAGCGACACTCCCCGGCTGTACGCCCTCGTTTCCTACAAGGACGCCGACGACGTGCAGGAGCGGCTGGAGGCATACCTGTCGAGTCCAGAATTCCGCGCGGACATGGAGGGCTTCGACATCAGCCAGATCGTCGGCCTCGACGAGACCCTCCTGACGCCCACCGTGGACTCACCCTTGCGCTGACGGTCGGCCTGCGACGAGTGACGCGGCCAGAAGGGCCGGTATCCGGCGGCCCTGCGATGGTGGTTCCGGTGTCTTCGATGGCGACCCACCAGTGGTGGCCCTTGCTGGCATCGATACCGACCCATAAGCAGGGCACATGTGTGGTCATGTGCGTCGCCTCGGACTCGGACAACGTGCCGTTCCGGTCCAAGGACACCCCGCCGTCAGCTCCGTAAACGGCGGCCGATTCGCACATTTCAGTCAGCCGCCGGTCGTCCCGAAGAGCGGGGCGGCCACTCCACCGGAGCCACCGCGGGCAAGCGACTTCAGAGCCACACCCCACTCTTCCGGACCGCCAAACACCTTACGGAGCGGTTTTGCAGTCGAGCCCTTCCGGTCAGGGGTTGTCTCAGTCTCGTTGCAGTTGCTGGGACCGTTACACAGACTGCGGTTGGGGCCGCGGCGTCAGCTACGTGTGGGACGACAACCACGGCCGGCGTCGAGGTGGGGACCGTGACGAGTCGGTCCACTACCACCACGACCGGTACAGCGTCGATCGCTGAGACCAAGGGCGCCCTTTGTCCGGCAACCACCGTTGGCCACATCTCCGTGATGGCCCCGGCCGGCAGTGGTGGCCTCGCCTGCTCCCGTCGGCCGGGCGCCCTCGCGACGGCACGAAGAACTGCTCCTGCGGGTGTCCTCGTGCCGACCGCCACCGGTCCTCGCAGTAACCGCTTCTCTGTGCAGCCCCTTTGAATCCGACGACAGCCCTTCCGATGGCCCTCCCCGAATGACTCGAAGCACCAGGAGTAAGACCAATGAAGTCATTGAGAACTGTGATCCAGGGGCTACCTGTGAGGCTTGTCGGCGTGCATGCGACGTCCTTGCCCATGATCATGAATCTGCGGTACGAGCCGAGTGATCCCTACGTGGTCCATGCCGCATTTACCACCGATGTCGACAGCGACGAGCCGGTGGAATGGATCATCGGACGCGATTTGCTGATCGACGGCCTGGAGGGCCCCGCCGGCAAGGGAGACGTTCGCATATGGCCCACCGGCGAGGCAGGCTGCCGCGACTTGTACATCCTTCTCAACCCGCCGTCCGGTACGGCCCTGCTCAAGGCCCCAGCGCAGGAATTCAAGGCGTTCCTGCAGGAAACGGAGGCAGTGGTGCCCCGGGGGGCCGAGCTCGGCCACAGCGACTTCGACCGCTTGCTGGCGCACTTCCTCGCCGAAAGGTGAGTCCTGTCAGGGGGCGACCTGAGGCAGGCACACGGACGTCTGCGCCTCGGTGTTCACCGCCATGGTGAGTGGCTGTCCGCAGTCGTGGCGTCGAGGGCGGCCGGGCCGAAGCCAGCCTCGGTCAGGGCAGCCTCCGTCGCATCGCCCACCTTCCCGCGCTCCCTAGTGCCGCATCAGGCAACGCTCGCCCTGGAGTTTCCCGTCCCTGGCACCGTTCTGCGAGCCGGAAGGCTCGCCGCCGTTTCCCGGAGCTGGCGGAGAGTTCGGATGGCTTCGGTCAAGAGCCCGATCCCTCATGTATCCCGTCCGGCAAAGACGCTGGATCGTTGGGCGCATCGCGCCTTACGGTGACGACATGAGCGATCACTCGGAAGCGCCTGTCGCGCCCGTCGAGACGTATGAACCCCCCTACTACGTGGCGGTCTTCACCACGGTGCGAACCCAGGACCAGAGCGGCTACAGCGAGACCAACACACGCATGGAAGACCTGGTGAAGGACGTCCCTGGGTTCCTGGGGATGGACCACGCGCAGACTCCTGGCGGGCTGGGCATCACTGTCGGGTATTTCCGTGACGCCGACGCCCTCGCGGAGTGGCGGAGCAACGCCGAGCACCGCGCGGCACAAAAGCGTGGGCGAGCCGAGTGGTACCAGAGCTACACGCTGCATGTAGCGAAAGTGGAGCGGAGCCACGGGTTCACGCGAGCATAGGTCGGCAGAGCCCGACAGCAGACTGCCCAACCGGAGTCACCTACTGGTCCGGCAAGCGCCGTCCCGCCAGGCTGTCCGGGTGGCAGAACGAGTACGTGTCCGCGAGATCGATGACGACGAGGGACAGCGCCTGCTGCGCATCATCCGCAGGCGCACCGGCTCGGTGGTGGCCTGGCGGCGGGCCCAAATGGTGCTGCTGTCCGCCCAGGGCATGCCGGTGGCGACGATCGCCGAAGTGACGTTCACCAACACAAACCGGGTCCGGGACGTGATCCACAACTTCAACACCGACGGATTCGACCTGCTCTGCCCCAAGTACAAAGGTGGGCGACCGAAGACCTTCGCCCTGCCGGAACGCCGGGAGATCAAGAAGATCGCCAAGTCGAAGCCGGCCGAGCACGGCCTGCCGTTCTCGACCTGGAGCCTGGCAAAGCTGGCCGACTTCCTGGTCGCCGAGGGGGTGGTCCACGACATCAGCCATGAGGGACTGCGGGCCCTGCTCCGCAAGGAGGGCGTGTCCATTCAACGCGTGAAGACCTGAAAGACCTCCCGCGACCCCGACTACGCCGCCAAGAAGGCCCGCATCGAGCACCTCTACGCGATTGCCGACAGCGAGGTCATACCTGAGGACGGCGATCCGGACGTCGTCTTATGCCTCGACGAGTTCGGCCCGCTCAACCTCCAGCCTTATCACGGGAGACAGCGGGCTGAGCGTGGTGGACAGCACAAGGACCCCAACCGGGAGCCCCGGCCCCGCTGACGGGCGACCTACACCCGCCCGCACGGGGTCAGGCATCTGGACGCCGCCTACGACCTGGCCCGGGACAAACTCTACGGCCACATCAAGCCGAAGAAGAATCGGACGAGGTTCCTGGAATTCTGCCGCTACCTGCGCAGCCTCTACCCGCCCGAGACCCGGATCGCGATCGTGCTCGACATTTTCTCCCCGCACCTGACCACGAGGAAGGACACCCGGGTCGGCGACTGAGCCGCGGCCAACAACATCGAGTTCGCCTACACACCAACCAACAGCTCCTGGCTGAACCGCATCGAGGCCCAGTTCACCGCCTTGCGCTACTTCGCGCTGGACAGCACCGACCATGT
Source organism: Streptomyces sp. NPDC001093 (assembly GCF_040298985.1). NCBI lineage: Bacteria > Bacillati > Actinomycetota > Actinomycetes > Kitasatosporales > Streptomycetaceae > Streptomyces > Streptomyces sp. NPDC001093. The sequence goes on from NZ_JBEPBF010000003.1 coordinate 183,660, forward strand.
CAGCCACAGGGAGCAGGGCAGCATGATCCGCCGCTTCGCCATCTGGCGGAAACATACAAACTGCCAACGAAAACCTCTGCGAGGTAGTTGACAGGGCAAAAGTTGCCTGATGCGGCACTAGGACCAACCTCGCAAAGCGGCGTCCACGACGGCGTCCACGGTGTCGCGCCCCAGGTTGTTCCCGACGAAGAAACGCTCGAAGAACAGCGGCCCGGCGGTGGCCATGGCAAATGTCTCGGGGGTGACGTCGGGCCGGAGCTGGCCGCGCTCGACGGCTGTGGTAACCGCGGGACGCAGGGCGTCGGCGATCTGGTTCAGCAGTGACTCCCGGAGGCGGCGCATGCCTTCGTCGTGCCGTGAGCCCCCGAGGACCGCGGCAAGGACGGCCCCCGATTGCTCGTCGTCCCAACGCTCGGCGAGCACGTTCAGACGGTAAATGAGCTCCGCTCGCGGATCGTTGCCCGAAGCGGCCCGAAGCTCCTCGGGTACCGGAGGGAGAGGGGGCATGCCGGCCTCCAGCGCGGCCAGGCGGAGGTCGAGAAGGCTCGGCCAGTGCCGGTAGACGGTTGCCCTGCCGACGCCGGCACGAGTCGCAACCGTTTGATGTGTCACGGCCTCCAGCCCACCTTCCGTGAGCAACGCGGTGGCCGCCGCGACCATGGCCTGACGACTGCGCAATAGACGCGGATCTGTTCGATCTTCCACCTGGTACACCTTCCGCTGATAGAACCCGAGTCGCAGCCACTATGGGACATCCATTGAGCAGGGGAGGGGAGCCGCAAAGAGTCTGTTCGCCCCCCTCGAAGGCGGGCCCTCAAAGCACTGCTTGTCCCGCTACATGTGCACGACAGGTGCGGCGTTCTCGTTCTGCTGGGGCACACCCCGGCGGTAAAGGAGGGAGGTGACGACCAGGCCGGTGACGAAGACGGCCGCCGACCCCCAGTAGGCCGTGGAATAGCCCGCGAGGCCGGCCTGAGCCAGGACGCCGGGGTTCTTGGGGTTGCGGCCGGAGAGGTAGCCGGTGGCTGCGTCGGATGCCATCGTGCTGAGCAAGGCGATGCCGATGGAGCCGCCCACCTGTTGAAGCGTGTTGACTGCGGCCGACGCAACGCCGGCATCGGCGGCCGCCACGCCGGAGGTCGCCAGGCTCATGGCGGGCGCGATGACCGTGCCCAGCCCGATGCCGACGAGTATCAGCTGGGGCAGTACCTGCGTCACGTATCCGCTGTTCAGGTCCAGCTTGGTCATCCAGATCAGCCCGGCGGCCGCAATGGCCATGCCCAGCGGGACCACCGGCTTCGGTCCTATGCGCGCCACCAGGACGTTGTTGGCCACGGCGGAGGCGGACGACGAGGCCACGATCAGGGGCACGAAGGCGAAGCCGGTGTTCAGAGCGCTGTAGCCGAGGCTCTGCTGCAGGTAGTAGGTCAGGAACAGGAACACGCCGAACATGCCCGCGCCGGTGACGAAGAGGGCGGCGAAGGAGGCACCGCGGTTACGGTCCAGCAGGACCCGCAGGGGCAGCAGCGGAGACGCCGCCCTGCTCTGCCACCACACGAAGACGGCCACCAGTACAGCACCGGCCGCCAGCATGCCCCAGGTCGCCACTGAGCCCCAGCCGTGCGTCTCGGCGTTCGAGAACCCGTACACCAGGCAGAACAGGCCGATGGAAACCAGCAGAGTGCCGAGGACATCGAGCCTGGAGGACGTGTCACGCGGGGTGCGGTGCAGCAGGGCCGCCCCGCCGACGAACGCCACCACCGCGAAGACCACGTTGACGTACATGGTCCATCGCCAGTCCAAGTACTGGGTCAGCACGCCGCCGAGGATCAGGCCGATGGCTCCGCCTGCACCGGCGACCGATCCCGCGACAGTGAAAGCTTTCGCCCGCTCGCGCGGATCGGTGAAGGTGGTCATCAGGACCGACAGGGCCGACGGGGCCAGCAGGGCGGCGAACAGGCCCTGGACGGCGCGCGCGACGACGAGCATGGCGAAACCGTTCGCCGCGCCTGCCACCATGGAAGCGGCCGCGAAGCCGGCCAGACCCACCAGGAACATCACCTTCTGCCCGACCAGGTCCGCGACCCTGCCGCCGAGCAGCAGCAGACTGCCGAAGGCCAGCGCATAGGCGGTGACCACCCACTGCCGGTCGGCGTCCGAAAAGCCCAGGTCGTGCTGGGCGGACGGCAGGGCGATGTTCACGATGGTGCCGTCGAGGACACCCATCAGCATCGACAGGGAAATGACCAACAGAATCCACCAGCGACGCCGGTGCGACAGGTCGGGCACATTCTCAGCTGCGGTCTCGGCGCCGCAAGCAGCGACGGTGGCGTTCTGGGACATGGGGGCAGCCCTCCGGACAGCGAATGGGCGATGGAGGAAGCGAATGGGCGATGGAGGAAGAGAGAAAAGAACGGATCGAGAGATCGGGTAGGTCTCATCCGATACGGGGCGACACTTCGCGCTCACGGGCGGGAGCACTCGGCGGCGTAGCCGCCTCGGTGAACGGATGACGTGGGTGATTCAGCTCGACGAGGCCGACGGTCTCCCCCCTCAGGAGGGAGACCAGGAACAAGCCAACGACCATGGTCATTGCACGGTTCAGCGTCGGCATACGGCTGCCGTGTAGAGGCTGGATGTGGAGCCGCCCCGCCGGGCGGTCTCACCCGATGTGACGGGGTGGCTCCCGTGTGTCGCAGCCTGAGATCGCCCGACTGCGGGCGCGCCTCAGCCGCCAGCGCCTGGGGCGCAGCGTCTCAGGCTGACTGGCTCAATGGCCGGCGTGCCAGCCGTCACGACCGGCGGTGAGGCGGCTTTCCAGGCCCGTGATCAGCGTGTCCATCACGAGACGGAACATGTGGTCCTGGTCAGGGCCTTCGGGGGCCGCACCCGTAGAGCCAGGGTGTGCGTCCGCGGCCCCGTCTTCGTCGGCTTCAGGGCCGTGGGGCTTGAGGGTCGACCACTGGTGGAGTGCGCCGTTGAGTTCCGCGGTGAGGACGCCGATGACGACGGCGACCATCAGCGCGGCGATCTCCGAGACCTCTGACTGCGGCACACCGGCAGCGGCCACGATGGCGGTGAGGGCGGTCCAGAACGGGTCGTTGGGCTGGATGAAGTCCGGCTGGTGGCTGAACGAGTACGCCAGCAGTTTGGGGTGACGGTGCGCCAGGGTCCGGAAGTCCGTGGCGAGCAGACGGATCCGCTCCTGCCAGGGAGCGTCCTCCAGTGTCACGGTGCGGAACTGCGCTCCGACCATTCTCGTCACGCCGCGCAGCACGGCTTCCTTGTTCGGCACGTGGTGGTACAGCGACATCGGGTTCGCGTCGAGCTCGGTGGCGAGTTTGCGCATGGTGAGCGCCTCGACGCCGTCCTCGTCGATAAGCCGCAGGGCGGCGGTATAGATCCCGGCCTCCGTCAGAGGCACGTCTCTCTTCCTTGTTCCCCGCGGGGGACGTCTCACCTTCTTTTCCATACCTCGTACGGTACCAGTTCCGTACACGGTATGGAAATGAGCTTCACCACAGCGTTACCTGGACTCCCGGGGTTGCACTCCACTTTCCGTACCACGTATGGTTCCAATTCCATACAGCGTATGTTTCCGTACGGCGCCACGGCATCGACCTACGCAGCGCGCCCTTGCCCAACCCCTCCCCCCTCCGCAGAGGAGCAAGACATGACCACGCACTCCGCGAACGACCTTCACCCCATCCGGTCCCCGCGCGGGATCCCCCTCCTCGGCCACACGCCGCAGATCCCCGACACCAACCCGGTGGAGTACTTCGGTGAGCTGTCCAAGCAGTTCCCCGAGGGCATCTACGGCATGGACATCGCCGGCATCGAGCAGGTCTTCGTCTACGACCCGGACCTGGTGGCCGAGGTCAGCGACGAGACGCGGTTCTTCAAGCAGATCGACAAGACGCCGCTGCACCACATCCGGGACTTCGCCGGCGCCGGCCTGTTCACCGCCCACCAGCACGAAGAGGAATGGGGCAGGGCACACCGGATCCTGCTGCCGGCCTTCAGCCAGCGCGCCATGAGGAACTACTTCGGGCAGATGCTGGAGATCGCCCAGAACCTGGCGGGCAAGTGGGAGCGCCGGGAGGGTCAGCCGGTCAACATCACCGACGACTACACCCGCCTGACGCTGGACACCATCGCCCTGTCGGGGTTCGGCTACCGGTTCGACTCCTTCGACAAGGAGGAGCTGCACCCGTTCCTCAACGCGATGCTGGGCGCGCTGACCGAGTCGATGCGGCGCTCTCAGGAGCTGCCGATGATGACCAAGCTGCGCAGGGCCGATGCCAAGAAGTACGGCGAGAACATCCAGGTGATGCGCGAGCTGGTCGAGAGCGTGATCAAGGAGCGCCAGGAGGGCAAGGGCAGCGGTGAGGACGACCTGTTGGGCCTGATGCTTCAGGCCACCGACCCGGAGACCGGCAAGCGGCTGGACGTCGACAACGTGCGTGACCAGGTGCTGACGTTCCTGATCGCCGGTCATGAGACCACCAGTGGTCTGCTGTCGTTCGCCACCTACTCGCTGATGCGCAACCCGCACGTCCTGGCCCAGGCGTACGCCGAGGTGGACCGCCTGCTGCCCGGTGACACCGTGCCGGACTACGACACGATCATGCAGCTGGACGTCATCCCGCGGATCCTGGAGGAGACCCTGCGGCTGTGGGCTCCCATCCCGATGATCGCCAAGGCGCCCATCGAGGACACCGTCATCGGCGGCCGCTACGAGCTGAAGAAGGGCACACGGGTCAGCATCCTTGAAGGCCCGCTGCACACCCACCCCAAGGCATGGAACCGTCCAGACGAGTTCGACATCGACCGCTGGCTGCCGGAGAACCGCGTCCAGCAGCACCCGCACGCCTACAAGCCGTTCGGCAACGGCGTTCGTGCCTGCATCGGCCGCCAGTTCGCGCTCACCGAGGCCCGCCTGGCCCTGACACTGGTGCTGCAGAAGTTCAAGTTCTCGGACACCAGCGACTACGCGATGGACGTGCGGGAGGCGCTGACGCGCAAGCCCGGCAACTTCGAGCTGATCGTCCGGCGCCGTCAGGAGCACCAGCGGACCGTCTTCGGCGCCGCGGACCTGCAGCCCGGCGACACCCAGGCCCAGGCAGCGGTCAGCGGTGTCGGGGTGAACCTGACCGTCGCCTACGGCTCCAGCCTCGGCTCCTGCGAGGACCTGGCGCGCACCATCGCCGACCGCGGCGAGCGCTCCGGCTTCGGCACCACGCTGGTGAGCCTGGACGAGCTGGGCGACAACCTGCCCACCGAGGGACTGCTCGCCGTCGTCGCCGCCAGCTACAACGGCAAGGCTCCCGACAACGCCCAGCGCTTCGACGACCTGCTCGCCGCCGGGCTGCCCGAGGGCTCGCTGGCGAACGTGCGGTACGCGCTGCTGGGCGCCGGCAACACCCAGTGGGTGGCCACCTACCAGGCGTTCCCCAAGCGGATCGAGGAAGGTCTGCTGGCGGCCGGCGCCACGCCGGTCGTCGAGCGCGGCATCGCGGACGCCGCAGGTGACTTCGACGGCATGGCCACGCGGTGGATGAACACCCTGTGGGCCACTCTGGCCGAGGAGTACGCCGCCGACACCTCCCAGGCGAGCGGCCCCCGCTACGAGGTCCAGCTGCTCACCGAGTCCGACGTGCGTCCCGCCATCGTCTCCGAGCAGGCGTACGCGCTCACGGTGGTGGCCAACGAGGAGCTGGTGGCCGACGCGACCGGACTGTGGGACTTCCAGATCGAGCCGCCGCGCCCGTCGGCGAAGTCCATCACCTTCGAGCTGCCCGACGGCGTCACCTACGACACCGGCAACCACCTGGCCGTCTTCGCCAAGAACGAACTCGCCCTGGTGGAGCGCGCCCTGAGGCGGCTCGGCGTCGACTACGACCAGGTGCTCCGGCTCGACCAGCCGGCCGGTGGCCGCACCCACCTGCCGGTCGGCACCCCGGTCACCGCCGGCATCCTGCTCACCGAGTTCCTGGAGCTTCAGGACGTGGCCACCCGCTCCCAGATCCAGACGCTCGCCGAGCACACCGAGTGCCCGTGGACCCGGCCGCAGCTCCAGGCGTACACCGCCGACACCCAGGAAGCCGAGGAGCGCTACCAGAAGGAGATCCTCGGCAAGCGCATCTCGGTGCTGGGCCTGCTGGAGCGCTTCCCGGCCGTCGAGCTGCCGCTGGCGGTGTTCCTGGAGATGATGGGCCCCATCCGCCCGCGCTTCTACTCCATCTCCTCCGCCCCGTCGGCCAACCCGCGCCATGTGCGCCTGACCGTCGGCTTGCTGGAGGGCCCGGCCCTGTCCGGCGACGGCCAGTACCGCGGCACCTGCTCCGCGTACATCGCGGGCCTCGAGCCCGGAGACGTCGTCTACGGCTACGTCCGCGTCCCCTCCCCGACGTTCGCCCCGCCCGCCGACCCCGCCACGCCGCTGATCCTCATCGGCCCCGGCACCGGCATCGCGCCGCTGCGCGGCTTCCTGGAGGAGCGGGCGACCCAGCACGCGAACGGCACCCAGGTGGGCGCGTCGCAGGTCTTCGTCGGCTGCCGCCACCCGGAGCACGACTACTTCTACCAGCAGGAGATGCAGGACTGGGAGCAGGCCGGGATCGCGCGGATCCACACCGCCTATTCCGCGGTGACCGGCCACCCGGCCCGGTTCGTGCAGAACGCCATCGCGAATGCGGCCGACACGGTGTGGCAGGCCATCGAGGACGGCGCGTACATCTACGTCTGCGGTGACGGCCGCCGCATGGCCCCCGCCGTCCGCGAGGCACTCGCCGCCATCCACCGCCAGAAGACCGGTTGCGACGACGAGGCCGCCCAGCAGTGGCTCGCCCGGCTCGAAGCGGACGAGCGCTACCAGCAGGACGTCTTCGCCTGACCGTCGCACGCCGTCAAGGCGTGTGCCCCTCAGCCGCCGGGAGGCGTGCGGCCCCGTCCTGCAACCCCCCACGCCTCCCGGCCACCACAAGCCCTCCAGACACCACATGGCACCCTCCGGCCCGAACCGCCGGGCGGTGCCGCTCACCGAAAGCAGATCTTCATGGACACCATGCTCGCCGGACGCTTCCACCTGGACAGCAAGAAGTTCGCCGTGGAAGAGGTCCCGATCCCCGTGCCGGGCCCGGGCGAGGTCCTCATCGAGGTCAAGGCCGCCGGCGTCTGCCTCTCCGACGTCCACCTGCTCGACGGCTCCCTCGTCCCGCTGTTCGCCACCTCCGACACCATCACCGTCGGCCACGAGGTCTCCGGTGTCATCCACACGCTCGGCCCCGACCTCAAGCGCGGCCTGCCCGTCGGCACCCGCGTCACCCTGGAGGCCGGCAAGACCTGCGGCACGTGCGCCGGATGCGTGCGCCACCGCCCCTGCACCCAGATGCTCACCGCCGGCATCGACTACGACGGCGGCTGGGCCGAGTACGTCATCGCCCGCGAGGACACCCTCATCCCCATCCCCGACAGCCTCCCCTTCGACCAGGCCGCGATCATCCCCGACGCGGTCTCCACCCCCTACGCCGCCGTCGTCGCCACCGCGGGCGTCCGGGCCGCCCAGTCCGTCGGCATCTGGGGAGTCGGCGGAGTCGGCGCCCACAACGTACGCCTCGCCCGCCTGGTCGGCGCCGCCCCGATCATCGCCGTCGACCCGCTGCCCAGCGCCCGCGAGCGTGCCCTGGCCTTCGGCGCGGACCTCGCGCTCGACCCGGCAGCCCCCGACTTCGCCGACCAGATCCACGCAGCCACCGGCGGACGCGGCCTCGACTTCGCCTTCGACTGCGCCGGCGTCCCCGCCGTCCGCGACCAGGCCGCCTCCGTCCTCGGCCTGGGCGGCTCCCTGATCCTGGTGGGCATCACACCCCGGCCACTGACCATCACCGAGGGCCTGACCTTCAACTACCTGCAGAAGCAGGTGCGCGGCCACTACGGCGGCTTCCCCGAGTCCGTCTCCGAACTGGTACAGCTGACCGCGGCCGGACGCCTCGACCTCGCCCCCTCCATCACCGACCACATCCCGCTCATCGACGCGGCCGACGCCGTCCACCGTCTCGAGAACAAGATCGGCGACCCGATCCGCCTCATCCTCGTCCCCTGACGCCCGTCAGCAGGACGACAAGCCACCCTGGGCAGGGGTGAGTGGGCGCCGGTGCCTGAGGGAACACCGGCGCCCACGGCTTTCCGGCAACCGTGGAGAGACAGAACCATGCAGACGACCGACGCCCCGGGCCGCGCACCGCAGCGCAGCGACGCTCGCGCGAACCGTCAACGCATTCTCGCCACCGCTCGGCGGAAACTGCGCGACGACCCCGACGCAAGTCTCGACAGCATCTCTCAGGCGGCCGGCGTCGCCCGGCGCACCCTCTACGGACACTTCCCCAGCCGGCATGCGCTGATCGCCGACCTGACACAGGAAGCAGGCCATGAACTCCGGCAGGCGTTCGCCGGAGCCCGTACCGCGGATGCCGACCCGGTCGAGGCGATGACACGGATGGTGCTGGCGGCATGGACGGTGGGCGACCACTATCGCGTGCTCATCGCCTTGAGACGGCGCCATCTGGGAGAGGACGAGATCCGCACCATCCTGGCGCCGGCCCGCGCAGAAGCCGTCGTAACCCTACGGCGCGGTCAGCGCGAAGGCGTCTTCGCGGACCACCTTCCAGCACCCGTCCTCGCCCAAGCACTGGAGGCACTCATGCTGGCCCTCGCCGAGGAGAACGCCGCATGCCCGTGGGCGGACCCCACCGGTGAGGCCGCGGCAACCGCGTTCCTCGTCGCCGCCGGCGTAGCACCACAAAGGGCCGCGCTTCAGGTGCAGGAGGTCATCGGGCGAGATCGGGCAGCGGGCGACGGGTGACCTCGTGGGCGTCGTCCGCAGCGAGGCCGAGCATGCGCAGGACCATCTCGGCCAGGTCGGAGGCGGCCTCGTCGCCGTCGAGGTCCGGGCGGTCCAGCCGGAGAGCCACCAGGGACAGCAGGGTGCCGCCCAGGGCCGACAGGGCGGTGGTCGCGTTGCCGCAGGTGAAACGGCCTGAGGCGATGCCGATCTCCAGGTCGCGCAGGGCGCGTGGGGCGAGGCCGCGGTCGGAGTGGATGTGGACCAAGCCGCGGTCGCGCAGGATCCGCATGAGTTCCGGGTGGGAGTCGGCCATCCGGGCGGTGAGCCGGAAGCCGGCCGCGACCAGCTCGGCCGGATCGTCGATGCCTACCACGCGCGCGTCGATGACCTGCCCGAACTCCTCCAGGGCGTCCGTCACCGCCGCGTCGAACAGCTCCGTCTTCGACTCGAAGTGGTTGTAGAAGGAGCCGAAACCCACGTCCGCGCGCTCGGCGATGGCCTGGATGCTCGCGCTCGTGTCCCCGGTCTCCGCCAGGATTTGCCGCGCCGCCCGGACGAGCGCGTGACGGGTTTCGGCGCGGCGGCGCTCGAAGCGGTTCTTGGGCGGGGCTGACGTCGGCATACGGCCCAGTGTAACCGCCGCGACGATGATCCTGCCATTACTGATGAGATCCTCAATTATTTGTGCTGCACCTATTGACGATGAGAAACGACAGAGTTGATGATTTCCTCATTACGGCAGTGTTGCTTGGAGGACACCATGTCCCACATCCCCGTTAACAAGGGCGGTCCTCTGACGCCCCACCAAGACCTCCACAGTGAGCAGGGCGCCCTACGCGGTGAGCACCCCGGACGAGCCCGGAATCCCGTGATCAAAGTGGCGGATCTGGCCTGGCTGGAGTTCGAGAAGCCGGACCTGGACCGGGCCGAGGTGTTCGCCCGCGACTTCGGCTTCGCGATCGCCGCCCGCACCGATCACGAGCTGTGGCTGCGCGGCACGTTCGCGGGCTCGCCCTGCATGGTCATCCGGCGCGGCCGCGCCTCCCGCTTCCTCGGGCCCGCGTTCCGCGCGGCCGAACGGACCGATGTGGACCGGCTGGCCGCCGCCGTCGGACACACCGTCCGGGACATCGACGTCCCCGGCGGCGGCCGGTCGGTCGCCCTGTTCGATCCCTCGGGACTCCCGGTCCGGGTGGTGCACTGCGCCGAACCGCTGCCCGCGTTGCCCGAGCAGCAGCCGGTGATCCTCAACACCGGCATCGAAGGCCGTCGTACGAACACCACCCAGCGCCCGCCCCGTGAGCCGTCCCGCATCCAGCGCCTCGGCCATGTGGTGCTGGAGACACGGACGTTCACCCGCACCCTGGACTGGTACCTGGACACCCTCGGCATGATCGTGTCCGACTTCCTGTTCCTCGACGGGCAACGCCAGCGCGGGCCGACCATGGCATTCATCCGCTGCGACCAGGGCAGCCTGGCCGTCGACCACCACACCCTCGCCCTGCACCTCGGGCCGGGCACCGGCTACGTCCACTCCGCCTACCAGGTCACCGACCTCGACGCGATCGCCGCCGGCGGCGAGTACCTCGCCGAGCGCGGCTACCAGCGCAGCTGGGGAATCGGCCGGCACATCCAGGGCAGCCAACTCTTCGACTACTGGCGCGACCCCGACCGCTTCATGCTGGAGCACTTCGCCGACGGCGACCTCTTCGCCTGCGACCTCGAACCCGGCTGGGCACCCATGTCGGCGAGCGGCCTGGCCCAGTGGGGGCCGCCCGTCACCCGCGACTTCCTGGGCACCAACCCCTCCCCCGCCAAGCTCCGCGAGGTCATGACGGCCCTGCGCGACGACAACGAACTCGACCCCGCACGCCTGCTGGGCCTGATGAAAGCGATGAGCTCATGAGCACCAACGTGCTGCGCACCCCCGACGGCTGGTGGGCCGTCCGAAACGAGCGCGCCGTCCGCATCGAGACCAAGGCGGTCACCACCGCCGAACTGCTCGCCGACCGGGCCGCCGTCCGCGAGGCCGCCGCCTCCGGCGAGAGCGGCACACCCGTCGCCGAACTGGTGGCGCTGCCCCCGGTCACCACCCCCTGCCGGGTGGTCGCCCAAATGGTCAACTACCGCAGCCACGCCAAGGACTCGGGCTTCACGGGCGACATACCGCCCACCTTCTTCCGCAAGGCGTCCGGATCGGTCAGCGGCCCGCACGACACGATCGTCCGCCCGGCACACGTGAACTTCCTCGACTACGAAGTCGAACTCGGCCTCGTCATGGGCGCGACGCTCCCGGTGGGCACAGTTGTGAAGGAGCAGGACCTTCCTTCGTACGTCGCCGGGCTCGTCCTCACCAACGACGTCAGCGCCCGCGACGTCCAGCTGACCAAGACCCAGTTCTACGAGAGCAAGTCCTACCCGACCTTCACGCCGACGGGTCCGTACCTGGCACTGCTGGAGCCCGACGACTTCACCCACCTGCTGAACCTGCGGCTGCGGCTGAACGTCAACGGCGTACCGCGCCAGGACCGCACCCTCGCCGACATGATCGTACGGCCCGCCCAGGCCCTCACCCTGCTCGCCCGCTTCCAGACCCTCGACCCAGGCGACCTGCTGCTCACCGGCACCCCCGGCGGCACCGCACTGAAGGCTCCGCCCGCACCGGTCGCGAAGATCAGTGCGCTGCTCCCTCCCGCGGTGAAGTGGAAGGCGTTCTTCAAGGGGCAGGAAAAGAACCCCCTCTACCTGCGTGCAGGTGACGTCGTGACCGCAACGATCGCCACCCCGGACGGGCGGATCGACCTCGGCGAGCAGCGGACCCCTGTGGCGGACGCGAGGTGAGCGCCGAAAGCCGAAGGCCGGTGGTGATCATCGGCGCGGGGCCCGTGGGGGTCACCGCCGCGCTCCTGCTTGCCCAGCGCGGAGTGCCCAGCGTGCTCCTGGAACGCCACAGCGACATCTACCCCCTGCCGCGAGCCGTCGTCGTGGACGACGAGGTCCGCCGGATCCTCCAGAGCGTCGGCGTTCACGAGGAGTTCGCCGCCGTCGCGCGCCCGGCACCGGGCCTGCGGCTGCTGGACCCCCGGCGCCGCGTGATCGCCGAGTTCCCGCGCTCCCTGCACGGCCACCACGGCTTCCCGCAGACCAGCATGTTCGACCAGCCAGAGCTGGAACGCCTGCTGCGCGCCGCCCTCAAGCGCCGCCCCGAGTGCGAGCTGTGGGGCGGGCTGGAGGTCGTGTCGGTCACCCAGGACACCGACGGATCACACGCTCCGACGGGTCCGGTCCGGGTCACTTTCCGCCGTGACGGCAGCGACGAGGAGGAGCACCTGTGGGCCGATGCCGTCCTCGGCTGCGACGGAGCGGGCAGCATCACCCGTGACGCCATCGGCGCCGTCTGGGAGGACCTGCACTTCGAGGAGAGCTGGCGGGTCATCGACGTCCGCACCAGCCTTCCGGTGCGCACCTGGGAAGGCGCCGAGCAGATCTGCTGCCCCACCCGCCCGGCCACCTACATGCGGGTTGGCGAGGACCGCTACCGCTGGGAGTTCCGGCTGGCCGAGGGCGAGCCCCTGGACGGCCCGCAGGGGCTGGAACGCCTGCGCCGGCTCGTCGCCCCCTGGGTGGACCTGCCGTCTGACGGGTCGCAGGACGATGACTTCGAGGTGATCCGGCAGGCGCAGTACACCTTCCGGGCCCGCCTCGCCAACCGGTGGCGCCGGGGACGCGTCTTCCTGCTCGGCGACGCCGCCCACCTCACCCCGCCCTTCATCGGGCAGGGCCTGTGCGCGGGCCTGCGCGACGCCCGCAACCTCACCTGGAAACTCGCCCGCGTCCTCCAGCAGGGCGCAGACGAACGGCTGCTGGACACCTACGAGCAGGAGCGCAAGCCGCACGCCCGCCACATGATCCGTCTCGCGGTCGCCGTCGGCTGGGCCATGACCGGCGGACAGGACCGCGGTGCGGCCATCCGCCGGGCCGTGGTGGGCGCGGCCTGCCGCATCCCCGGCGTGATCGCGGCGGTGAGCCGCGACCTCAGCCCCGCCCTGGCCGCCAATCCGCTGGTACGACGCCGCCCCCGGCTGACCGGCCGCTCACTGGCCGGCACCTTCTGCCCGCAACCCTGGGTGATCGTCGACGGCAGGCGAGAGCGCCTCGACGACATACTCGGGGACTCCTTCGCCGTGCTGACCGCCCTGCCGCCCACGGCACGGATGACGGGCGTGGCCACGGCCCTGGGCGCATCCGTGATCCATGTCGGCGACCTGGACGACGACGGCACGCTGGCCGCCTGGCTGGCACGCGGCCGGGCGGACGCCGTCCTGCTGCGCCCCGACCGCGTCGTGATGGACACCGTCCCCACCGGCACCGGCGACTTCACCGACGCCGCCGCCTGGGCTCCCCTGCTGCACACGGCCCGCCGCCCCGCCGAAGCCCGGCCCGCACCCTGACGAGGAACACCACACCATGACCACCCCGCACTCCACGCCCTGTCCGGAGCCCTTCCTGCCGCCCGACCCCCACGCGGCCGCCGGCAGCCGCATCGCGGACTTTGCCCGTTGGGCCGCCCGGCACCAGGGCGCCGAAGGGATTCCGGACCCGACCGACTACCAGGCCCTGCACCACTGGTCCGTCACGCACCTGGAAGGATTCTGGGCCGCGGTGTGGGAGTACTTCGACATCGACGCCACCACTCCGTACGAGCGGGTGCTGGCCGAGGAAGCCATGCCCGGCGCCCGCTGGTTCCCCGGCGCCACCCTCAACTACGCCCACCACGCACTGCCCAACCTGCACCCGGACGCCCCCGCGATCACCGCGCTGGACGAGACCGGAGCCGCCTACGAGATCACGGACCGACAGCTGCGCGCCCAGGTCGCCTCCGTCGCGGCCACCCTGCGCGACCTGGGCGTCGGACAGGGCGACCGGGTGGTCGGCTACCTGCCCAACACCCCCCACGCCGTCATCGCCTTCCTCGCCACCGCCAGCCTGGGCGCGGTGTGGTCCGTGTGCGGCCAGGACTACGCACCCAAGGCCGCCGCCGACCGCTTCGCCCAGCTCGAACCGAGCGTGCTCATCACCGCGGACGGCTACCTCTTCAACGGCACCCGCCACGACCGTCGCGCAGCCTCCCTCGACCTCGCCGCCGCCCTTCCCACGCTCAAGGCCACGGTCCTCGTGGATCACCTGGGCCTTGCGTGGCCCGCGACCCGGGCCGCGAGGCTGACGGTTCCCTGGGAGGACGCGGCCGGCCGCGCCGAGTACCTCGCCATCGCCCCGGTTCCGTTCGACCACCCGCTGTGGATCGTCTTCTCCTCCGGCACCACCGGGCTGCCCAAAGGCATCGTCCACGGTCACGGAGGCGTCCTGCTGGAACACCTCAAGATCCTCGGCCTGCACTGCGACCTGGGCGTCGGTGACCGCCTGCTGTGGTACACCACCACCCACTGGATGATGTGGAACCTGGTCGTCTCCACCCTGCTGACCGGCGCCGCCACCTGCACCTACGACGGCAGCCCCGCGCCGGTGGCGCGCCCGGACGTCCTGTGGGAGCTGGCGGCCCGCCACAAGGTCACCGTCTTCGGCACCAGCCCCCAGTACCTGCTGGCCATGGCCAAACTGGGCGTCGAACCCCGCACGCACGACCTTTCGTCTGTCCGCGTCATCGGCTGCACCGGCTCCGCGCTGCCCGCATCCGCCTACCCCTGGGTCCGCGACCACGTCGGCGCAGGCGTCCAGCTGGCCTCCACCAGCGGCGGCACGGACGTCGTCTCCGGCTTCGCCGGCAGCGCCCCCACCACGCCGGTGTGGGCGGGTGAACTGTCGGCTCCCAACCTCGGCGTGGCGCTCGCGGCGTACGACGGCACGGGACGGCCGGTCGTCGACCAGGTCGGCGAACTGGTCGTCACCCGGCCCATGCCGTCGATGCCGCTGTACTTCTGGAACGACCCGGACGGCAGCCGCTACCGCGACGCCTACTTCAGCGCCTATCCGGGCGTGTGGCGGCACGGCGACTGGATCACCCTCACCTCCCACGGCTCGGTGATGGTGCACGGACGCTCCGACGCCACGCTCAACCGCAACGGCGTACGCCTGGGCAGCGCCGACATCCACGACATCGTCGAACACCTCCCTGAGATCGCCGAGGCCCTCGTCATCGGCGCGGAGGAACCCGACGGCGGCTACTGGATGCCGCTTTTCGTGGTCCTCGCCGACGGGGTCGGTCTGGACGAGTCCCTGTGCGAGAAGATCCGCGACGCGATCCGCACCGGCGCCTCACCCCGCCACGTCCCCGACGAGATCCTCGCCGTACCGGCCGTCCCGCACACGAAGACCGGCAAGAAGCTCGAGGTCCCGGTCAAGCGCCTCCTTCAGGGCGCACCCGCCGAGCAGGTCCTCAACCCCTCCGCGGTCGACAACCCCGAACTGATCGCCTACTTCGCCGGCCTGGGCGCCGAACGCCGCCAGGCCCGTCGTCCGCACACCCCCGAAGGCGTCTCGTGATCCTCTCCGCCTTGCTGACCTGTCTCATCGCGTTGATCTTCGCCCTGCTGGGCGCGGCCAAGATTCTGGCCCTGGGTCCGATGCCCGAGCTGGCCGCCCACGCCGGCTTCACCACTGCGGCCTACCGGGTCATCGGCGGGCTGGAGCTGGCGGGCGCCATCGGCGTGGCCCTCGGTCCGGTCGTACCGCTGTGCGGCGGGCTGGCCGGTATCGGGCTGCTGATGCTGCTCGTCGGTGCCGTGACCACGCACGTACGCAAGGGCGACGGGCTGCCCAAGCTCCTCCCCGCGGTGACATGCGCGGCCCTGGTCGCCTGGTATCTCGTACTCCTCGCCGGCCTCTGACCCGTTCCGGGAGACCGTTGGCGGCCACTCGTCCTGTTAGCGAGCCCACGGCGGGGCTGGCAGACTGAATCTGTGGTTCCGCTGATGGTCGCGGCGGATCAGATCGCGTCCTCATCGCTTACCGGCGCCAGTGTGGTATCAGCCTGCGCACTGCTCTTCACCGTCGCGTCGTTCTGGTGGCTCAACGCCCGACAGGGACGCCTGCAGGCGTGGGAACCTCATTCCTTCGCGGCGATCGTCCACGGTTCCACGGCACGCCTACGACTGCCGCTCGTCCTGCACAACACCGGTCCCAAACCGATCGTCGTGCAGGACCTCATCCTGACCTTCCCCGATGAGCCCGCCTCTCATTTGCCACTCCTGTGGGTATCCTCCCCGTCCCGCCTCCAACCGGGGCCGGACGAGGAGGCGAAGCTGCCCGCCGGATTCGTCGTGCCCGGCAGAGAAGCGCAACAACTCTTCCTAGAGTTCGAGGCACCATTTTCCGGATTCCTCCCGGAGGCCCGTGACTACAAGGCCCAGCTACAAGTTCGGGTCGGCCACCGCAAGGGGTGGCGCCCCCTGCTGACGTTCATCTTGAGGGCCGCCAACATCATCGATCCAGGTCGCTACACCGTCTACAACAACGCACCCGTCGAGCTGACGAAGGAAGACCAGAAAAGAGCGGACGCCGCGCTCCTCGAGCTGCTGGAAGAGCACGGGGACGGCTCCCCTCCGGGCGACAGGAGACAGGAAGGCCCTCCGAATGACGAAGGTGACGCCGACACGAGCCGCTGATATGGCCGTCCGTCCTCTGACGTGGACAGCGGTGGCACCGGCCCCGCCGGGCCGCCACAGCCACCGCACCGATCACTCGCGTCAGTCGGCGCAACCGACCGCCGCGAGGTCGAGCGCAATGTCCGTGATCATGCCCGCCTGGCCACCGACCATCCGGCGCCGGCCGGCTTCGACAAGGATCGCCCCGGGCGTCCAAACCGTGACGGCGTGCCGCGGCAACGGCGCGCCGCAGGAAACCGGAGTACACGCCCGCGTACCCGAGAGCGAGCGTCTCGCGGTCCACCCGCACCTCGCGGGCCTGCAGGGGGCGGACGATGTCGGTCGGCAGCGTCCATCAGGCGGAACAGGTCGCAGCTTCCGCGACCATGAACAGCCTGCGGACGAGAAGCCCGTGCGCCCCTCGGCGGGGGCAGGCATCGCCTCAGACACCTCCCGGAAAGCGTTCGACTTTGCAGGGGCGAAGCTTATGACTGTTGGTCGCCAAGGACCCCGGCCCGATTTGCCGAGCACTCGACGCGAGGGCGCAGGGCGGAGAACCCGAGGACAACGGTGCCGACGCCGGAGCTGCAGCACACCCGCCCGGAAGGTCAGAAGCGGGTGAGGTCGTGTACCACAAGGAGACCAAGAATCTGCCAGGACGAACGCGCACCACGCCCAGGCGCAGCGCCTTGTCCGTGGCCGCAGAGCCAGGCGTCGAAGCCGGGCCGGCTTCGCAACGGTGCTAAGCCGATCCGATCAGCCACAAGATGTCCGAGTACAACGGAGCGTAGTCAGCACCAAGTCAGCACGGGAGGGGTGAGCACGGGTGGGTTGCGTCCATGGAGATGGTGTACGGGTTCGACCTGATCCGGGGGTTTGCTCCGGCGTCGGGATGATGCCCGCATAGATGAACGGCCACCGGCTGATCTTCGAGGTGTCGAAGCCCGAAGGAGATCAGCACGATGACCGCACCCGGCAATCTGCCCCTGCGGGACTGCCGGCTCAAGGGCCACGGCGTGCACCAGGCCATGCTCGGCATCGCCCGGCTCCACAACCTGGCCCTCACCGGATAACTCACGCCCCATACGGGACAACCTCTAGCGGTCCCCGTCCCCGGTGTGCCGCCGGACGTTCTGTGTACGACGTTCGTTCCATTCCTCCGCGCTGACGGAGTCCGGGTCGCAGTCCTGCAACATGCGCTTGATGCGCACGTGATTGCGGCGTGTTTCGCCCGATCGGGACCGGACTTGCGGACCGTCTCCACCAGCAGTCCACCGCCGGCCTGGGACACGACCCCGCAGCCGCCGCTCTCGACGCGGACGCGGGCAGGTCCCGATACGCCTCTTCACCTGGAGGACGCCCTGCCTCGTGCAAGCGCGAGGCTAGAGCGAGCGGTCCGCCACCTGTTTGTATGACCTCTGAAAGGCAATCCAGGAGGTGGCAAACGCATGGTGTCCACGGAGAGCATTCTCGCGTTCGCGGCGATGTCGCTGGTGGTGATCGTGATTCCGGGGCCAAGCGTGCTGTTCGTGATCGGCAGGGCCCTGGCACACGGCCGCCGCACGGCGCTCGCGACCGTCCTTGGCAACCTGATCGGTTCGTACCTCCTGGTAACCGCTGTGGCGTGGGGCCTGGGCACGCTGGTGGAGACTTCCGCAGCGATGTTCACGGGCGTGAAGCTGGCCGGCGCCGCCTATCTCGTCTACCTCGGCGTGCAAGCTTTCCGGCACCGCAAGGAGATGCGCGCGACGGACATGGAGGCCCCCGCGGGTGAGCGGCGCAGCGATCTGCGCACGGTCCTGGACGGAATTTTCGTGGGCTTCACCAATCCGAAGGGCCTCATCTTCTTCGCGGCGGTGCTACCGCAGTTCGTGAACCACTCGGCGGGCCGAGTCCCCCTCCAGATGATGGTGTTGGGGCTGGTCCCGGTGGCCATCGGCATGATCACGGACACCCTGTGGGGACTGGGTGCCTCGGCGGCCCGTTCCTGGTTCGCCCGCTCGGACCGCCGCCTGTCGATGGTCGGCGGGGCGGGCGGCTTCGCGATGATCGGTTTGGGTGTGGCCGTGGCAGCGACGGGCCGCGCCGACTAGCCTCGCGCTTTCACGAGGTGAGCTGTCCAGCACGTGATCACGTAGCAGAAAGTTCCCATGACCAGCGAGAATAGGGATTGCTGAGGCCATTGTTCCCGCACCCGTCGGAGGCACTTCCAGGTGAAGAGGCGTATCGGGACCTACCCGCGTCTCCGTGTGGGGCGAGTACGTAACAAGGGCGATGAGGCTGCCCCGTCGGCATGACCGTGGGAACGTGGGTCGGCGGAGAACTCGCCTCCTGGTCCGTATACCGGTCCTTGCTGCTGGCCGGCGCCGGCTCGGCCGTGCTGATGGGGGCCTTCTGGGCGGTTGTGCCCTACGGCTGGTGGGCCCTGCCGCTGCTGTTCCTGATCAGTGCGGCGGGCGCGGTGTTCGTCACCAACCTCCAATTCCGGCTGATGAAAGCCGCGGGAGACGCCGTGACTCTTGGCGCGGCCATGATTCAGTCCGCCCTCAACATCGCCAACGCCCTCGGCGCCTGGCCCGGCGGAGTAGTGATCAGCGCGGGACTCGGCCACCGCGCGCCCGCGCTCATCGATGCCGCACTGCCGGTAGCCGGTGTCGCGCTCCTGTGGTGGTCGGCGCGGGTCGACCGACGGACGCTGTTACGGGGGCGATCAGTCCGCGGCCGGCCGCCGTGGAGTGCAGGCTTGTGCTGCCCGCCGGACGCATCGGCCCGGCTGATGCCACCCCGCAGCAAGGCGCCCTGGCGGCACTGTAGCGACTCCCGGTATCGGCCCCCGACCGCAACGGCAGGCTGCGCCTGAGGTCCGCCGATCCCGCCACTCCCCCGCGCCTCGACTGCGGCTGTGGAACGTCACGTAATTCCCCACCAGCGGCGTCACCTTCCCCGCCTTGACGTTCGAACGCCCCGCTCAGGTCGCGGGGACCCATTCCACGGGAGGGGGCATGCGACTGTAGTGGGGCCCCCTGGGGCCGTAGTGGGCGAGGTGCAGGATTTCACCGCCGACCTGGAGCTCTGCCGGCGGAGGGTTGGGAACGGAGATCCGCGGGTGACGTTGGCCGTCGATGAGGATGCCCTCCCGGAGTTGGTTCCGGCCGTCCGCCCAGCTCTGGGCTCGCTCGCGGGACCACGGGTTCTGCAGGGTCCGGGGGGCGGCCGGGTCGTGCTCGTGACCGTTGAGGCTGCGCACCAGACCTTCGCTGTAGACACCCTTGACCCGGAAGTTCTCCAGGTCATCCGCGCGCACGACCATGTTGACGTACCGGCGGCCGTTGCCTCGGTGCCGGCCCACCACAGGCCAGCGACCGTCGCCGGGGTCCCAGCGCATGGGCGGGATCCACAGCAGGGCGCCTGCGGGGAAGTGCTTCGTCCCGCGCTGGATGTCGAGGCCGCTCTCGCCACGCGCGGTTTCTCGCGCGACGTTGGCCACCAGGCACCAGCCCAGCAGCCCGTCCGGCGTCTCTTCGTCGGTAGTTCTCGTGTCTGACACGTCGAGAATTCTGCGGCACGAGACGGGGCGCGAGCCAGCTTTTATCAGCTGAGCCGACCGGAGCGAACCACATGCGAATCGCCAGCCGCAAGAGGCATCGGCCTCGTTCGAACGTGAGGGGGGTGGTGCACCTGGTGGGGAATTACACGACCGTCGACAACGGCGGTCTGGGGAGAAATTGAGCTTCGGGCGTGCTGGCCTGGGTTCGGCTGGTGGGTGATCAGCGGACGGTGTCGCGGACGAGGACGAGTTCGGTGCTAGTCCGGCGGCGGGTGGCCCGCTGCGCGGATCGGTCGGAGACGAGTGAGGCGATCGCGAGATGGGTCTCGGCGTAGGTATCGCGGCGTCCGGTGAAACGGCGCAGGGGTGCCCATTGGCGGAGTTCGGCGTTGGTGTGCTCCACACAGATCCTCGCCGAGGACTGCCGTCGCCGTGTCTCGCGCCAGGCATGCTTGTCACCGTCGCACGCCTCGTCCTTGGGCTTCTTCGGTGGGGTGCTGACCTGGCCGGGGAACTCTTTGGCCAGCCCGAGGTAGCCGGAATCGACCTTCGCCTTCACCCCGGGACGGGTGCGGAACTGCTCGGCAATGCTCTCGGTCCGCACGGCGGTCTGGTCGTGCATCCGGCCCGGGCGGACCAAGCCGGACAGCAGCAGGCGGCCTTGGCCGTCGCTGAACGTGGTGGTCTTGATGGTGTTCTGCTTGCGTTTGCCGGAGACGAACGCCTGGCGCCCAGGACGGTCGGCCTGCGGGCGGCGGACCTGGGTCTCGGCCCCGTCGAGCCGCAGCTCAACGCCCTCCGCCTCGGCGTAGGCGAAGACGTCCTCCAGCGTCTTCAGCCGCAGGCCGGGCCGGTCGCGCACAGCGAAACCACGGGCTGCCGGCAGCGGGCGGACCTGGCGGATGGCCGCGGAGACGGTGGAGCGATCCACCTCGAAGAGCTCGGCGAGCACCACATGCGGCAACTGATGGCGCAGATGGACCAGGGTGACCAGCAGCCGATCGAGGAAGACCAGCTTGGGCTTTCTGCCGGCACCCTCCGCCCTCCGACGCTCCCCGCCCCGGGCCTCGCGGAGCGCGGACTGCCGCGCAGCCTCCCATGCCGTGGCGAGTTCGGCGAACAACTCGCCGGAATGTGCGCGTGAGACGCCGGACAGGGCAGGATGGGAACAGGCCGTACGGGCCCAGGTCAGCTTCACAACTCACCCAACCCGTACGGCCCTTCTCATGTCACGGCCCGACCGGGACGATCACCATGTCCGCCGAGACCGTAAAGCTACCCGGCCTGAATGGCGTCTGCCGGAACCTCGAAAATGATCGTGATTCCGTCGCGCTCGTCCCCCTGCTCGCCGATGCGCGTGAAGCCGAAGCCCTCGATGCACGCCAGGGAGGCGGTGTTGTCGGATCCGATCCTGGCGCGCACGGTCCTGACGTCGGGGTCGGCCGCGGCCCTGACGAGCAACGCCCTCAGCATGGCGCGGGCATAGCCCTGGCGGCGGTACCCGGGCACGACGGTATAGCCAACCTCGACCATGCCGGCCTCATCCGGCGGCCCGTGGAACCCGGCGTCGCCAACGACGACCCCGTCCGGCTCGGACACCGCGGCACGCGTGATCCAGGGCGCGGCAGAGGGGTCCTTGGCGAGCTGGTCGGCGCGGTAGCCGAAGATCCAGCGGGCTCGCTCACCGACGAAGTGTTCGTCAAGGGCGACCCCGGCCTCGGCGCTGCCGCCAGCGAGGTCACCGTCGGCAAGCGCCCGCAGTGCCTTTGCACTGAGCTCGACGAAACGGACGCGTTTGGGGGCGGAGAGAGGTTCGTTGTTCATCGCGGTGATGCTCACCCAGAGCCGGAGAGCTGTCCACCGGTTTACGGCCTTGGCGGACATGGAGACGGCCACACGGACGCCGCGACACCTACACCGAGACCCATCTCGCGATCGTCTCGCTCGTCTCCGACCGATCCGCGCAGCGGGCCACCCACCGACGGACGAGCACCGAACTCGTCCTCGTCCGCGACACCACCTGCTGATCACCCACCAGCCCAGCACGCCCGAAGCTCAATTTCCCCCAGGCCCGTAAAGAGCTTGCCTCGGGCACGGCGCACCTCCAGCAAGGAGGTCGAGCGAGTTGCCCTCGCGAAAGACCTTCCCATGAACGGCGGATTTGCTGAGGCACGGCAGGCTCGCCTGAGTCGGCTGCCCCTGACGTCAGTGACGGGTCTCCCACCACAGGATGATCAGGCTCACGGCACCACTGCCGAGCTTGTACGCCGCTCCCTGCATGAACTCGCCCAGCAGGTTCTGCTCCTGCAGGCCGATCCGTTTCCGCAGATGACGGATGGTTTCGGCGCTTCGCCTGACCCGGCTGAACGGGCGCTTGGGCCGGCGTTTCGCGTTACGCTCAGACATACGGAGTTCCTCTCGTCAACAGGCGTGCCGGAACACCGCGCAAGGAGCCCCAGAGGCCTACGAGCCGCGCCTGCCGCTTCTCACTCTCACGGAGGCGCACCAGTTGCTGGACGTCCTGCAGCACTTCGGCACGACCGATCACGACTGGGGCGCCCAGGCCCCCACTTCGCCGCCGAACTCGCAGCCCGTGTCCCCTCACGCGACGTCTAGATGATCGGCTCCAGGTGTTGCCGATCTCTGGTCGTGACATTTGAACTGAGTACGCTCAGAATCGGATCGTGAAGTGGATGGACAACGCACGCAAGAGGCGGCAGGCGGCCGGAGAGCTTCGTGAAAGGGCACTGGCAACCGTCACAGCTAGCACACTCTGCCATGACTCGCGCCCGTTCACACAGGTCAAAGTCATTTGGGGCACCGCGCGCTCCTCGATGGACGCCGCCTACGAAGCCCTCCTGATCGAGGCGTACAACCTTGGCTATGACGCGGTACTGGGCGTTGGCTTTACCTCCCCCGCTCATCCACCGGGCGGTGGTGGTGGGTACAGCAGCGTGAACTTCATCGCCTACGGGACTGGTGTCACGTGGACGAGCGACAGTTCGGCTTGATTGAAGCGACGTCAGGGACCTCGTCGCCGCCCAGCCGGCCAGACGCTGATCTACGGCAAGAACTACTTCGGCTGCGGCTTGGAAAGCCGAACTCGTCCAGGACGACATACCCGTTGCGCGCTCGTTCTGCCGTCTCGATCACTCCCACCTGTCCGGCGGCACGTCAACCTATGACACCGGTCGGCTCAGCGCCCGAGAGAATTCCGCGGCCAGTCCGTCATGTCAAACGAGCGCGGCCCGGTCAGCTCGTAGACCTGCCCGATGTGCCGAGCCGGGTCGCGCAGCACGGTGGCGACGACCTGGTGGTCGGCGTGAGAATGACATGGCCCTTCGTCACTCATGCCAGCAACGAGTGAGCACCACCCGTCAGCGTCAACGACCAGGTCACCGCACCTGCGCCACTGACGCCCAGACGACGAGGTGCAACCGGCACTCCCCCGCAGACCATCAATCTCGCCGACGGTCTCGCGCAACCCCCGACTCACATGGTGAATGAGTACAGACGGTCGATTTCTTCGAATCCTGACGACTCGTAGAGAGCTTTGGCGGCGGTCCGGTCCCGGTCGTCGCGCGGGGGCGCGTCGTCGTCCACGAACAGGATCACGTCCGTGGCGCCCATGCGGTGGAGCGCGTCCGGTGCGGTGCCGAGGAGGGCGCGGCCGAGTCCCCGGCCGCGTGCGGCGGGCTCAACCCCGATCCACCACAGAACCCCGGTGCCCTGTACGGGCGTTCCGATGGTGGCGTCGGCGAGGGTGTTGCCGTCCTCGGTGACGAGGAGGCGGCGGGTGTCGGGGGTGGCGGGTTCTGTGTCGTAGTGGGTGAGGCGGGGCAGTTCAGCGGCGGGGAGGATGCGGTGCATGTACCGCCACAGGTCGGTTCCGGTGTACCCGGCGGCGGTCAGGGCGGCGTGGGTGGCGGGGCGGTGGCGGACGGGGAGGGCTTCCAGGCCCAGGGTGAGGGCGCTGGTGAAGTGGAAGGCGTCCAAGGGGCGGGGACCCAGCTCGGTAGCGGCATGGTCGAGCAGGGTACGGGCCACCGTCACGTTCTCACGGCAGTTGAGCCGACTGATGCCGTCTTCGCTCGCGGTTGGGCGCGGGCGGCGACCTCGGGCCCCCTCGAACCGAGCGTGCTCGTCCATGCTCGACTTGAGCGGTGCTCGCGGCGCTTTCGCATCATGGCCAGGCAGGGAAGCTCTCGACTCATCAGAACCACGCCCGGCCTCTACTCACTAGAGTCAGGGGCCTTGGAGGGTCAAGGGGGAGCTTCGTGACCTTAGCTGTGGGTTTCTTCGATCTGTTCACCTACGGGATACCAGGAGTACTACACCTATCCTTGATCATTTACGTGCTCACACGATTGCAGATCATCGATCTCACAAGTCTGGCCTCGGCACCGTCAGCGCTACAGGTGGTCGGAGTCGGCGTTGCCAGTTACCTGTTGGGGCATCTCGCCTATCCGCTGAGTGCCCTCTTGGACAAGGTGGCACCGCGTTGGAACTGGAGTGTCGAGGACGCTCGTCTCGATTTCGTGGCCAGAGTGCCCGAGTCCCGGGACCGAGCCTTCGTGCGCACTGACACATCTCTGCTGCTGGCTGCGGTGGAACTCCACAACAAGGAGGCAGCGGGCGAGATCACTCGGCTTCAAGGCGTCGCGTTGATGCTGCGGAACTCGGCCCTCGCCCTGGTGTTCGCGCTCTTCATCGCGGTGATCGAGCTCGTCGTAGGATCCGATCGTGTGCTGGCGGGATGCTGCGCGGCACTGCTACTCGTGAGCCTGACTGCAGCAGTCAGACACGGGCGCCGTGTGCGGCACTGGGACCGCCTGAAGACGTTGGAGATCTGCTTCTGGATCCCAGACATCGACGACAGATTCAGCTCCAACCACCATTGATCACAGGCGCGCATCCGCGGGCCTGACATGGGGGCTCCACGACTACTGGTCGTGGGCCCCCATGTCAGGGAGTGCCCCAACCTCAGAGCCTAGGTGTATTGATCTGAAGCGTTGTTCACACGGCTGATCGGTGGGTGGCCGCCGAGTGCTGTGTGGCAGCGGTGGTGGTTGTAGGTGTGCAGGAAGTCTGCCAGGGCGGCCGTGCGTTCGTCGTTACTGGCGTAGGGCCGCAGGTAGGCCCATTCGTCGAGCAGGGTGCGGTTGAAGCGTTCGACCTTGCCGTTGGTCTGCGGCCG